>DATNDM010000407.1:0-4066 GCA_035553235.1 Pyrinomonadaceae bacterium
TTCACGACGCTCTTCACGCTCGACCAGGTAGTCACTGTAATTGCCGGTGTAGTTTGCCGCGCGACCGTTTTCGAGTTCGATGATGCGCCGACAGCAACGATCGAGGAAGTAACGGTCGTGGCTGACTATTACGTAGGCGGCCGCGTAGGTTTGTAAGAATTCTTCGAGCCACTCGACCGCGTTCACGTCGAGATGGTTCGTCGGCTCGTCCAGCAACAAGACGTCGGGCGCTGCAAGTAACAGACACGCGAGCCCGAGACGGTTTTGCTGGCCGCCCGAAAGCTTGTCCGTTTCCAGCGACCACATGTCGCGATCGAAACCGAGTCCCTGAAGAATGGCTTCGGCTTTCGCGGCGTATTCGAACCCGCCCTCATGCTCAAACTCCTGTTGCAGATCGCTGTAGCGCTCGAGGATCTTTTGCAGATCGTCTCCGGGATCAGCCATGCGATGCTCGAGCTCGTGCATCTCGTGTTCGATCTGCTGTAGACGACCGAACGCCGCAAGCGCCGACTCGTGGACCGTCGAACCGGACTTGAAGTGGACGTGCTGGTCCAACAGGCCGAGCTTCACGTTACGCGCGCGCACGACGTCGCCGCGATCGGCCGTTTCATCACCTCTGACGAGACGAAAGATCGTGCTCTTGCCGGCGCCGTTGCGCCCGACGAGGCCCACATGTTCGCCGGGATTTACCTGCAATGAGGCGCCACGCAGAACGTCCTGCGTGCCGTAGGATTTATAAACGTCGGAAAGGCGAAACAACATTCGGGGAATTCTCACGCAAAAACGCAACCACTGATAACACGGATCAGGGCCGCGGATCTGTGGTTGCGTCTTTGTGCGACTGCAAAACTATTTCGGTGACGCCGCGGGCTTCACCGTCACTGGCGAACTCGTCGCTGAAGGACTCGTCGCCGCAGGACTTGCCGCTGGAGCCTGGGTCGGCGCCTGCGTCGGAGCACTGCCTTGAGCCGCAGGTCGCAATCCCAAATTGCCCGGATTGTTCAGCATGTTCGTAGCGAGATGATTAACGATCCTCGCCTCGTTCATCGCCGTCTCCAACAAAGCCGCATTAAGGATCGACTTACGCTGGTTCGTGAGTCCCTGCGTGATCTGCTGGCGCACACCTGCGCTTTCGAGTGTCAGATTCTCATTAGCGAGTCGCTTCTCCGCGAGCTTGAAGATGTACCATTTTCCGCTGCTGAAGCGAATTGGTTGCGTGTAGTCACCAACTTTCATTGGTCCGAACAGATTCGCGACCAGGTCGGCGGGGAAGTTGTTGTTCTTCAGATCCTGCTCGGTGGCAAAGCCGATGTCACCGCCGGCGCGCACGCTGTTAATGTCTTCACTTCTCGCACGCGCCACGGTCGCGAAGTCAGCCTTGCCCTGCAGTTGCTGGTAGATGTTGTCGATCTTTAGCTTCGCGTCAGTCTCGTTCTTGGCGTCGTCCGGAATTCCCTCGGCACTGTTATCAGCGGGGTCGACCATGATCATTGACAGCGCGACACCACGGGCTTTCACAAACTGCTGCTTATTGTTGGCGTAATACTCTTCGACTTCGCGATCGTTGATGTCGATCTTGCCGGCGTACTTGTCTTGCAAAGCAGAGATGGCGAGGTCCTTGCGAGCCTCTTCGCGCAGCGCTTCTGCCGAGATATTCTGTGCCTTCAAACTCTTTTCGAAGTCTTCGGCAGTCATGCCGCTGTTCTGTTTTTGCGCGGTGATGGCGCCGTCGATCTGGGCCTCAGTGGGCAGAAGCTTTTCGCGTTCGGCGCGCTGGAACAGTACTTCGCGCTGAATGAGATTGCTGAGCACCTGCAAGCGCGCCTGAGCCAACTGTAACTGACTCAAAGTCGCGGGATTGCCTCCGGTCTGTTGACTGATCGCCCGCTCGACCTCTTGCATCATGATGTTGCGACCATTGACGGTGGCGGCGACCATTTGGTCCCTCGCCTCTGACGTGCTCGGGCTGCATCCATTCAGGACAAGCCCCGCCCCAACCAAACAACTAACAGCCAAAACTTTTGCGATGTTGCGCACTTTAACTCTGCTCCTTTAACTGGCTTTGCCCGAAACGTCTGATTTCTCTGTGCAACCTCTGTGTTCTCTGTGTGTCTCTGTGGTTGTTTTTACGAACGATTCCTTAACCACAAGAGGCACAGAGGACGCAGAGGTTGCACAGAGAAGAAGTTCAATAGGGACTTTCGGGCAAAGCCCCTTTAACTTACGCTTTTCAATAAAGGTCGAACTCCAAAACTACAAATCGTCCTTGCTTGACGACCTGGAAATGCCTTTGCTATAAACTTTGGTTTCTGATTACGGCAAGATTACAAACCGTATGATGCCGGAAACGCCGGTAAAGAAACCCAAGAATTCTGGAGGTTGAAATAAAATGGCTAAACGTTGCGAAGTCTGCGGTAAAGGCCCACAATTCGGCAACAATGTCTCGCACGCAAACAATCGCACTAAGCGACGCTTCGATCCGAATCTGCAGTCGATTCGCGTGCAAGCACCCCAGGGTGGCGCGCGCCGGATGAAAGTCTGCACAACCTGCATCAAGGCGGGCAAAGTCTCGAAGGCTGCCTGAGCCTTTCCCCTGGTGCTTCTGATGAACCTCCAACCGGCTCTCTCATGAGCGCCGGTTGTTTTATTCAGAAGCCAACGCTATTGCTTCAATTTCAACCCTGGCATCACGCGGCAAACCAGCCGCCGCAACTGTAGCCCTCGCGGGCGGCGGGCCTGAAAAGAAAGTCGCATAGACTTCGTTCATGCCCGGAAACTCTTTCATGTCTGCCAGGAACACAGTCGTCTTTACCACCCGATCAAGACTGCTGCCCGCCGCCTCAAGCACCGCCGACAGGTTCTTCAACACCTGCTCAGTTTGCTCGGCGATTCCGCCCGGAACGAACTGTCCGGTCTGCGGGTCAGTCGGGATTTGCCCAGACGCGAACACGAAACCGCCAGCCTTAATCGCCTGTGAATAAGGTCCAATCGCCGCGGGCGCATTTTCAGTCTGGATACGTTCTCTCTCTGGGGCAGACATACTCAAAACAAAGGCGGGATTCTAGCAGATGCCGCACGGAAGCACAAAAACCGTCCACAGATGGTGGTGTCTTAGTTTAGATTTCTCTGTGCAACCTCTGTGTTCTCTGTGTCTCTGTGGTTGAGTAATTCTTGACAAATACCCACCACAGAGGCACAGAGAACACAGAGGTTGCACAGAGAAGAAGCTTAAACTAAGACACTAGGCCACAGATTACGCCTAACATTCTGCGTAGCTGCGGATAGGCTAGGCGACGCCCTGCATACGCTCGACATCGAGAACACCGGGAACGCCCTTGATCGATCCGATCACGCGGTCGAGGTGTTTGACGTCGAATACTTCCACCGTCACCTCAATGTGACCGCGTTCGTCGGGCGACACTGACGCCCGCGCGTCGCGAATTCCGGTCTTCATGTCGGAGATGGCGCCGGTGATCCCGGCGATCATCCCAGTGCGATTCTCGGTGATCGCGAGCAGCTTGACCGCATAAGCCGTTTTCTCCGGACGACCCGCCCATTCGACGTCGACGATGCGCTCGCGATTCACCATTAACTGCATGACGTTCTTACAGCGCGTCGTGTGCACGGCCACGCCTTTGCCGCGAGTCACGTAACCAATAATCTCCTCGCCATGAAGTGGATTGCAGCAACGAGCGCGCGTCACCATCAAGTCGTCAATGCCGCGCACGACGATCGAATCGTCGCCGAGACGAATCAGACGTTTGACAGCTCGCACACCACTTCTGAGCCGTGACTCCTTCTGTTTATCAAGCTGTTCGAACTGTTCTGGTCCAAGATACTTCGCGATGACGTTCCGCGGCACGAGTTTGCCGTAACCGATCCCCGCGAGGAGATCGTCGACGCGACCGTAGCCGTAATCACTGGCAACACGCTTCATGTCCTTGTCGGTATCGCTCAACAGCTTCTTCGGAGACAATTGAAAACGCGAAGCTTCTTTCTCGAAGAGCTTGCGACCGATGTCGATCGACTCGGCACGCTGTTGCTCGGCCACCCAGTGACGCACGCG
>DATNDM010000408.1:0-4640 GCA_035553235.1 Pyrinomonadaceae bacterium
ACCGGCGCCTTGGCTGAAGATCCGATCAGCAATCAGCAAGGCTTCCAGGACATGAAAGCAAGGCTCCACCGGATGCTCATCAACCGGATGGACCTGACCAAGCTGGGCCAACTCGAACCAGAGCAGCTTCATGAAGAAGTCGCGCGCCTCGCTTCGAGCCTGTTGGCCCAGGAAGACACACCGCTCTCGACAGTCGAGCGCGAGCGTCTCATCCACGAAGTCCGTCACGAGCTCTTCGGTCTTGGACCACTCGAGCAATTGCTCGCGGACACATCGATCTCCGATATTCTCGTTAACTCTCCCTACAACATCTACATCGAGCGCGGCGGCAAACTCGAAAAAACCAGCATCGAGTTCAAAGACAACGAACACCTGATGCGCGTCATCGAGCGCATCGTTTCGTCTGTCGGTCGTCGCATCGACGAGGCATCGCCGATGGTCGACGCTCGCTTGAAAGATGGATCGCGCGTCAACGCGATCATTCCGCCACTCTCACTCGACGGTCCGGTGCTTTCGATTCGCCGTTTCGGCGCCGAGCCGCTGCGCATGCATCGCCTGCTCGAGAACCAGGCACTCACGCCCGACATGGCATCGATGTTCGAGATGTGCGTCAACGCCAAGCTCAACGTCCTGATCTCAGGCGGCACCGGCGCTGGCAAGACGACGTTGTTGAATGCGCTCTCAGCCTACATCCCCGCTGATGAACGTATCGTGACGATCGAAGACTCGGCCGAATTGCAGATGCAACAGCCGCACGTCGTGCGTCTCGAAACACGTCCACCCAACATCGAGGGCAAGGGCGAAGTGAGCCAGCGCGATCTGGTTAAGAACGCACTGCGTATGCGACCCGATCGCATCGTGATCGGCGAGGTCCGCGGCGCGGAAGCAATCGACATGTTGCAGGCAATGAACACCGGTCACGATGGCTCGTTGACCACGATTCACGCTAACACCCCGCGCGATGCTCTCGCCCGTCTCGAAACCATGATCCAGATGACGGGCATGCGTCTTTCCGATCGCGCGATGCGACAGCAGATCGCGTCGGCCATCAACCTCGTGATCCAGGTCGCGCGCCTGACGGACGGCACGCGCCGCATCACTTCCATCTCCGAAATCACCGGCATGGAAGGTGAGACGATCACGATGCAGGAAGTGTTCATCTTCGACCGCAAAGGTGTCGATAAAGACGGCCGGGTGCTTGGAAAATTCCGGCCGACGGGCGTGCGACCGCGTTTCGCCGAACGACTCAAAATCTACGGCATGCAGTTGCCACGATCGTTCTTCGAGGAGGTTTAAGAATAATGTTTCTGGTTCTCTTTTTTGTATTCCTGGCCGGACTTTTTCTGACGTATGCGCTCTTCCTGCTGACCTCGCGTGCGTCGGACAAGAAGCGGGCGCTGCTCAAAGAACGTCTGGCGGACGCGATCCGCACGTCGGCGCACTCGACCGACGTAGACGTGCAACTCGCGCGCGAAGAGTTGCTGAGCGAAATCCCGTGGATGAACAGGATTCTGATCAAGCTGCAGGTTACTTCGAAACTCAAGCAGATGATCGATCAGGCCGATTCGCACATCACGGTGATGCGCCTGATCCTCTTTGCGTTGACAGCCGGCGTACTCGCCGCGCTCGCGGTTTCGATGATCAGCGATTCGTACTTGTTGATGGGCTTCTTTGCCGTCATGGCAACCGCGCTTCCCTTCCTGCAAATTCATACGAAGCGCAAAAAGCGTCTGAAGAAGTTTCTTCAACTGCTGCCTGACGCACTCGATCTAATGAGCCGTGGACTTTCCGCGGGTCACGCTTTCACCGAAGCGTTGCAGATGGTGGCCAGTGAAATGCCGGAGCCGATCTCAACCGAGTTTCGCAAGACCTACGAAGAGCAGAACCTCGGACTGTCCCTGAAGCTCGCGCTGGAGAACCTCGTCGAGCGTGTTCCTCTTCTCGACCTGCGTATGTGCGTCACCGCCGTCCTGATCCAACGCGAGACCGGCGGTAACCTTTCCGAGCTACTCGAGAAAGTCGCTTACACGATTCGCGAACGCTTCCGCATCCTCGAAGACCTGAAGACGATGACGCTGAGCTCGCGCTGGTCGGCGTGGCTGCTCTGCGGGCTCCCGATCTTCCTCGCGATCTACGTGACGCTGATGAATCCCGGCTACATGGACGTGATGTGGCGTGACGCACGCGGTAACAGGCTGCTCGCAGTCGCCGCCATCATGCAGGTGCTCGGTATGGTGATGGTCCAAAAGATCATGAAGATAAGGATCTGAGATCATGATTACATTGATTCTGGTATCAACTTTTATTTGCATCGCCGGAGGCGTGATGGCGCTCTACTGGCTGCTCTTCCGGCCCGTCAGCGCGACGGCCCAACGTCTGAGCGACCTCGACGAAGCCAGAGGAGTCGTGGCTCCGAGCATCGAGGTCAGCGGGATGGAAACGCTGGCCGCACGTTTGGCTGAGCCGCTCAATAAGCTCGTTCCGCCGTCCGCGGCAGGCGCCAAAAAACTGCAGCGCGAACTGATGCAGGCCGGGTATCGCTCACCTGCCGCGCCTGCGATCTATCGTGGTTTACAGTTCTTCTCGATGCTGTTCTTCCCGGCGCTGATTTTGTTGGTCTGGACAATATTGGCGCGTTCGTTGAGCGACGCGACGTGGCCGGTATTGATTGCATTCGGCGCTGGCTTTATACTGCCGCGCTTCATCCTTAATCGGTTGATCGCGAGTCGCAAGCTGCGCATCACCTGGGGCCTCGCGGATGCTCTGGACCTCATGGTGATCACGATGGAAGCGGGCCTGGGCCTGAATGCTGCGATGCTGCGCGTTTGTGAAGAGCTGCGCCCGGTCCATCCCGATATCAGCAAGGAATTCGAGCTTGCGAACCTCGAAATTCGAGTTGGTCGAGAGCGCAGTGAAGCGTTGCGCAATCTCGCCGACCGCACGGGCGTTGAAGACTTGAACAGTCTCGTCGGTATGTTGATACAGGCGGATCGGTTCGGTACTTCGATCGCTCGCGCAGTGCGCGTTTATTCGGACAGCTTGCGCACGAAACGTCGTCAACGCGCCGAACAGGCGGCACAAAAAGCAGCGTTCAAATTGTTGCTGCCGCTCGGCGCTCTGCTTTTCCCAACGATGTTCATCATCATTCTTGGTCCAGCACTGCTGAACATCTCTGACATGCTGGGCGGCGGTGGAGTCGGGTTCTAATCCCAGGAGGATCCTATGGCAAAGCGTTCATTAATAGTCTTCGCACTCACTCTCGTACTGGTCACAAGCGCGGTGCCCATTCGTCCCGTTCACGGCGTCCTGATGACGCCGGAAGAAGTCGCAATGCTCGACGCGGCTTCTCATAACGACGATGGCCAGTCGAAAGGCGACAACACCGTCGTCCGGGTTTTGAAAGCCCCCTTCAAAGCGATCGGACGGCTCTTCGGTCTCGGCAAGAAAGACGACAACAAGATTGCGCGACTTTCGCAAAAGGATGTGAAGAAGTTTGAGAGCGTTGGGACTGCCAAAGTTGTTGACGCGCGTACTGCCACGACCGGTTTCGAAACCCCGGCCGCAGCGCCCGCGGCAAACGAGAATGCACCCGCTGCTGCTGCCGCAATCGCCCCAGCCCAGGAAAATCTGGAGCGCGGCAGAGCGTTACTGAACAGCGGCAACACTTCCGATGCAATCGCGGTGCTCTCGAGTGCCGTATCGACCGATCCGAAGTTGCACGAGGCTTACAACCTCATGGGTGTTGCATACGAGCTGAAGGGACTGCGCGACCGCGCGTTCGATTCGTTCGAGAAAGCACTCAAGGCTGATAAAGAGAATGCCGAGTATCTGAACAACCTCGGTTTCCTTTACTTTAAGAACGGCGATTACGACAAAGCCGCGAAGTACCTGAAGCATGCGGTTAAAGTCGCGCCGCAAGCGCAGCGCTACTGGAACAACCTCGGGCTGGTCCAGGCACAGCGCGCGAAGTTTGAAGATGCTTACGATTGTTTCGTGCGTGCGGTTGGTGAGTATGAAGGACACATGAACGTGGCGAACCGATCGCAGACGATGGGTTACGACAAGACAGCGATCAAGCACCTCGAACAGGCGCGCGTGCTGCGTCCGGCAACGGCTGAAATTCTTTTGCGACTCGCGGTTCTTTACAAGCGCACGGGCAACGAAGAGCTCGCGGCCGAGGCGAACAAGGCCCTCGTCGCCACGAAAGCTCAGGCAAATGTGACGAAGGAGTAGTTCACAAAAGGCACATAAAAGCCCACACAAGGAAGCACAAGTCCTCCGCGGCAAAGTCTTCTCTTTTGTGTTTTTGGTGCTTTTTCGTGACTAAAGAAGGAATCACTTTATGGGAAACCTTAGCATTTTGAGCCGGTCAGAAATCGAAGGCCTAGGTCCACCAATGCTGGAGGAGTTGGCGGATTCCGGGGTGCACGAACAGTTTTTGTGTGACCTGGCCTTGAAACACGTCGCCATGCTTCCCGAGCCGAACACCACGGCTGTCGCCGACAGGCTGCACCTGCCGCGCGTGCTTACAGAAGAGCTGCTCTATCATCTGTATCGCGAGAAGCTGATCGAAATGCGCTTGCAGAGCGCTGTGGGCTCCACGCGTTACGCAATGCTCGATCACGGCTGGGAACGTGTTG
>DATNDM010000409.1:0-7602 GCA_035553235.1 Pyrinomonadaceae bacterium
CCGGCAGCGTAGACACCACCTTTTAAAAACTTTCCGGCGAAACTGTAAGAGACTCCGCGCAGCTCTACCGTTGTAAAGGTGAAGTTGTCGCGCTTGACGTTCAGAGTTTTGAAGCGATAAGTGGTGCCGTTATTTAATTGCAGCCCGGCTGAGGGAAGACGGCGCAGTCGCTTTGCGTTCAAATTAATGGCACCGAAATCCGAAAAATCGGTTGGCGGTGTGGTGCCGTCCTTCAGCCAGAATGAGCCGTCGGGATCGAAGCGCGCGTTGCGTTGAGTTAGTCCGGGAGTTGCTACGATGAGCAGTAGAAGGATGCTCAGGCTCAGGCGGAATTTATTCAAGTGGCACCTCCGAGTCGTTCGATGATCGCTGAGGTCGAATGATTTTTTGGATCACCGACGATGGCGACCTGACCGCCGTAGGATCGTACCACGTCACGCTCGGGCACGGTGTCGGTCGTGTAGTCTGTGCCTTTGGCGTGGACGTCCGGTTTAAGCGTGAGTAAGAGTTGTTCGACTGTGGGTTCGTCGAAAATCGTGACGTAAGTTACTGATTCGAGTGCGGCGACGATCTCGGCGCGCTCGGTCGCAGGCAGGACTGGACGGCCCGGACCTTTTTGGATCGCGACCTGCTCGTCTGAGTTGATGCCGACGATCAGGACGTCGCCGAGTTCGCGAGCGCCCGCGAGGTAACGGACGTGACCGACGTGCAGCACGTCGAAGCAACCGTTAGCGAGGACGATGCGCGCGCCGGCTGCCCGAGCGGAGGCGATGCGATGCGCTAGTTCTTCGCGAGTCAGGATTTGCGACATAGTTGAGACAGGATTACAGGATTTTACAAGATGAATAAGATCCTGTTTATCTTGCCGAATCTTGTTACTCCTGTCTGATAGCGCGTTCTAATTCACTGGCGCTCACGGTGGCTGTGCCGCGCTTCATCACGACCAGCCCGCCCGCATAGTTTGCGAGATGCGCTGCTTCGGTGAACGAAGCACCGGACGCCAGCGCGAGTGCGAACGTCGCGATCACGGTGTCGCCCGCGCCGGTAACGTCGACCGCCTGCTGCGCGCCGACCGCACGAATATGTACTGGCTTGCTATCGCCTTCGAGAAGCGTCATGCCCTGGCTGCCGCGTGTAACGAGCAGCGCGTGATGACCGAGACGTGCTTTCAACGACGTCGCCGCGCTTTCCAAATCTTCAGTAGATGCGATCGACGCGCCCGCCTGGTTCTCGACTTCTTCCTGGTTCGGTGTCGCCGCTGTAAACCCTGTGAACTCTGAAAGTCGAAAGCGCGAGTCGACGAGCACCGGCACGTTCACACTTTTGCGAATCAGCTCAGCGGCGCGTGCATCAACGACACCGTAGTTGTAATCGGAAATGACGAATGCACTCGCGTCATCGAACGCTTGTTCCAGTCTCTTGAGAAGCGCACTGCGAATTTCCTCGTCGTCGAGTGACGCGCCTTCGTAGTCGATTCTGATCACCTGTTGCTTACTGGAGTGCGACTGCCCCGCGAGGATCCGAACCTTCGTGGTCGTTTGAACTTTATCGGAAACAATCACGCCATCAATATTGACTCCTGCGCTCTCGAGCTTCGCGCGCAACTCACTGCCCGACTCATCATCGCCAGTCACTGCAATCAACGAGACGCGAGCGCCGAGCGCGACAAGGTTCATCGCGCAGTTCGCCCCCCCGCCCGGCAGTGTCTCAGTTCGCTGATGTCGCAGAATAAAAACGGGGGCCTCGCGCGACACTCTGCTGATCATCCCGTGCACGAACTTGTCGGCGATCGCGTCGCCCAGGATCACGATTTGCTGCTCGCCGAACCGCTTGATGATGTTAATCAGATTCTTATCCGGCAATCCTGTTACCCACCTACGATCGCTTTCACGGCTTCCAACAGATTTTCACAAACCAAATCCGGCTCAACCTTCCACGCCTGTTTCTTATATTCCCACTCGCCTCTTCCATATCCACTCAACACAAACGCCGAATGCAAACCCGCATTTCGCGCGAGCTCCACATCGCTATATCGATCACCAATGACCCAACTCGCACCCAGATCGATCTCAAAATCCCGAGCCGCACGATCAATCAAACCCGTTTTCGGCTTCCGACAATCACAATCGACGCGATACGGCGGCTCACCAACTGACGGATGATGCGCGCAATAGTAAATCGCATCCAGTTCTGCTCCAACGAGCTCGCGTTTGAGCTGATCGTGAACGTTGCTGATCATCTCTTCGGAAAAGTATCCGCGCGCGACGCCCGCCTGGTTCGTGATCACGATCGCGAGCCAGCCATTGTCGTTCAGCATCCTGATAGCTTCCGCGGCATACGGAAACACACGAAAGCGCGACGGATGATTGATATAGCCAACCTCTTCCGAAATCGTGCCGTCGCGATCGATGAAAACTGCGGGACGCTTCATCTGCATGCTCACGCGACTGAGTCGCACAAACTCCTTACTGTTTTGGCGAAACTGCCGCGCTTCAGCAACGCGTGCGCGCGCTCGAACACTTCATCCACCGTGATCGCCGTCATGCAACGATGATCGATCGGACAATCACGCAGCATGCACGGCGCACAGTCTGGCGGATTTCTCAGGACTTCAGCGTCTGGGGCAAAGGGACGCGTCGTTAAAGGATTCGTGGGTCCGAAGATCACGATTGTTGGGCGTCCGAGTGCGGCGCCAATGTGTGCTGGTCCCGTGTCGTTGGTGACGATCAGATCCGTGCGGTCGAGCACGGCCGTGATCTGATCGAGACTCGTCTTGCCGGTCAACACCACCGGCTCGTTTCGCATCTGCCGCACAACACCTTCCGAAACATCAAGCTCGTCTTTCGATCCAATCAGCAACACTCTCCGCCGCGACTCGATCAACCGATCCGCAAGCGCCGCGAATCTCTCTGACGGCCAGCGCTTCGCACGACTGTTGATCGATCCGGGACAGATCGCGACCACTGATTCAGCCTCGCTGACGCCGTAAGTACGAAGCAACTCCGTGGCTTCCGTTTTTCTGCTTTCAGAAATTGCGATGCTCGTGTCCGGCTCGGCTTCGCACACGTCACTGCGGCCAAACAGCATCTGCTCCAGCGCGGTCACCAGATACAAATAATAGAAGACCTCGTGCCTGGAAGAACGCCAGTCAGGCAACGTCAGCGGATGCGTCAGCAGCGCGTGTCTCGATTCAGTTGCGTAACCGAGTCGCACCGGGACGCCGGCGAGAAAGGGAATCAGTGCCGCCTCAAACGCGTTTTGAAACAATACCGCAAGGTCAAACTTTCTCCGCTTCCACTCGCGGACTTGTCCAAACACAGACAACACGCCCTTGCGATCGTAAACGAGCACATCGTCAATGAAATCAGCTTCGGAAAAGATGCCTTTCGTGCCGGGGCGAATCACGAGAGTGATATGCGCGTCCGGCAAAACGCGCCGCAACGCGCGCAACGCGGGCACCGTCATTACCGAATCGCCAACCCAATTCGTGCCGCGCACGACGACGCGCTTGATACTTTCCGACTGCACGTTCATCTACAAAATCACTCGCAGCCCGTCGTCGATTCCGATCCACGGCCGCCATCCGAGTTCGTCATGCGCTCGCGTTATGTCAGACACGTAACGCAACGGCGACGGGATGGGCATTGCCGGATCTTCCTGGATCACGGGCTCAATCTCAATCATCGCGCCCACGCGCTTGAGTATGTCGCGCAAGCTGACAGCGTTCAGACGACCGCCACCGAGGTTATACAAACCAAACTCACGCTTCGAATCGATGAACGCACGACAAGCGCGCGAGAAGTCGTCGACGTACATTATGTCTCGCACCGGGTCGACTCCGACAGGCAGTCGCACCGGCACGCGGTTCTTCACTGACTCAACGTAGTGCGTGACGAGACCCGGCGCGTTATCGTCGGAAGGCCGCGCGAAGACGGTCGAAAGCCGAAAGATACACGCGCGCAGGTTGTTCGCGCGGGCGTAATACTCAACGTAACGTTCGCCGATCAGTTTGGACCACTCGAACGCCGACTGCCCGCAGTATTCG
Source organism: Pyrinomonadaceae bacterium (assembly GCA_035553235.1). Classification (GTDB taxonomy): domain Bacteria; phylum Acidobacteriota; class Blastocatellia; order Pyrinomonadales; family Pyrinomonadaceae; genus PSRF01. Next base: position 4,046 of record DATNDM010000409.1, read on the forward strand.
GTGCTCGTGCTCTCGTTAACGGTGTCATTCTCGCCAACGTTACTGCCGTAAACATCTTTCGTCGACGCATAAATAAACACTGATCCCGGCTTCATGTGGCGAATGACGTTCGCTGTGCCTTCTCCGTTCGTCCGGAAACACTCCAATGCTCCCTCCGGACTCTTGTCGAAGTGTGCGGCCAGATGAATCACAACATCATAATCTGCGACTTTCTCGACCGCCTCATTGCTGGTAATGTCGAAACCGGAACGTCGGGAAAAATCGTCGGCCTGGAAAAAGTTGCGGACGTACGTGCCCAAATAACCGCTGCCACCAGTAACCAGAACCCTCATCTCGTCTGTGCCTCTGTCGAGTGACGTCTTGATTTGAAAATCGCCTCTGCGGTTCTCAGCGTATCTCTGCGGTCCTCCGCGTTCGAATTGCAGTTTAACGCAGAGAACACTGAGATACGCTGAGAACCGAAGAGAAAATCGATCAAGTTAAGAGACCATCCTCTATCGCTCGTTGTTTTGCTGCGCGGCCTCGTGCGAGCTCATTCAGCCGCGCCAGTGACTCTGCGTTGCCAATTGCAATCAGCATGTCGCTGCTTTCAATTTTCGTTTCGCCGCCCGGATTGAAAATGATCTGGCCGTTGTTGCGTCGGATACTGACGATCACGATGTTCAACTCCGAGCGAATCACACTTTCGCTCAACTTTCGACCGACGAGCGACGAGACGGGATCCACTTCAAGCTGCTCAAAGCCAAGCTCGAGATGATTGGCAGTAACAGAGTCGAGAAAATCGCCGACTGCAGGCTTCGTCAACGCCATCGCCATGCGGTGTCCGCCAATGATTGTCGGCGCTACGACGCGATTCGCTCCAGCTCTGATCAACTTCGATTCCGCTTGTTCCTCTGCCGCACGTGCGACGATGTGAATGTTCGGGTTCAAGTCGCGCGCAGTCAGAACCACGTAGACATTGTCGGCGTCGTCGGGAAGACAACTCGCAAGTCCGCGCGCGTGTTCCACGCCGGCTTCGATCAAAGTCTCCTCGAGTGTTGCATCGCGCAAGAGCACCGGGATGTTCATAGCCGTCAGCGCTTCACACTTACTGAGGTCGCTCTCGATCACAATAAAGACGCCATCGACTGCACGCAGGCTTCGGATCAGATGCGAGCCGACTCGGCCCGCGCCGCAGATGATAAAATGGTCTCGCAGTTTGCTCATCTTTCGTGTTTGACGGTACCTGGCAAACAGCTCTGAATGCACAATCGACTGCACGGTGCTGGTTAAAGCATAAAGCACAACGCCAACACCGATCATCATGAACGCTGTTGCGAATACCCGACCCGCCGCCGTGCGTGGCGTGATGTCGCCGAATCCGACCGTCGTCACCGTCTGCACGGTAACGTAAAGGCTATCAAGTATAGACCAGCCTTCCAGCAGGTGAAACACGACGGTTCCGAACGCAATCGCAGCCAGAACGGCGAGCAGAACAATGCGGATGCGAGCACGGGTGGGGAGAAGGAAACGCGGCAGGGGTGTTAGACTCATACAGGCCGAGTGGCATCAAAGTCACCAGCGAGGGCAGCCACGTTAACGAATGCGGCTAGCCCTGTCAAACTTGATATCGACAGAACTGCTTGAAGGATGTTACGTATTGAGTTCAGAGTCCAGGCGGCTTTGCCCGGAACGTTTGATTTCTCTGTGCAACCTCTGTGTTCTCTGTGCCTCTGTGGTTAAGAATTGTTCGAAACAACAACCACAGAGACACAGAGAACACAGAGGTTGCACAGAGAAGAAGTTCGATAAAGACTTCTCTGGCCAAGCCAGTTCAAGCCTTAGCTTGCCTGCCGACCACAGCAGCCTAAGGCTGAACTCTGAACTTTAATTCTATGCCAGTGCGCTATCCACCAGATAATCAGTATCCACGCACAACCAATCGCGATCTAAAAACTCCCCGCGTCGTGTCTTTCGTAGACAAGCGGCCGAGCTTTGTGCGACGAGTGGTGCGGCGGTTGTTCAGTGCACCGGTGGTGATCCCGCTTGTCTTTATCAGCGCGATCGTACTCGGCATTCTGATCTATTACTGGACTGTCTTTTCACGTCGCATCGACACGCTACTCTCCGGTGAAGTCTACACACGCACCGCGGGCATTACGCAGCGCCAAAACAACTCCGCGTCAACGAGACGATTTCCGAGGCCGACGTGATCACGTTGTTGAAGCGCGCCGGCTACGTTGAAAAGACACAACAGGCAGACGAGTCTCGCGGCCGTTACTCAGTCAACGGAACAGCGCTCGATATCGAACCGAGCAGCGCGTCGAGTGTTGACGGTGCGAAACAGTTTCAAAACGTAAGGATTCAGTTTAGCGGAACTGGAAAGTCGATCAGTTCGATGACTGATCTCGAACGACGCGGTTCATTGCAGACCGCGTGGCTCGAGCCGGAACTGATCAGCTCGGTCACCGGCACTGAGCGCGCGAAAAGAAAAGTGATCGGCTTCAGCGATCTGCCGCCACATCTCGTCAAGGCGATCACGGTCACGGAAGATCGTTCCTTCTTCGAGCATTACGGCGTCAACATCCGCGGCATCATTCGCGCGTTAATCCGGCGCTACGATTCCGATCCGAACTCACCGCTTGCTCGTCAGGGCGGTTCAAGCATCACGCAGCAACTCGTCAAGAACCTGCTGCTCTCGCCCGAGCAAACGTGGCGACGCAAGATCAGCGAAGCGTACATGTCGATCATTCTCGAGACGCGGCTGAGTAAAGAAAAGATCTTCGAGCTGTACTGCAATCAGGTTTACATGGGCCAGCAGGCTGGTTTCTCGATCAACGGCTTCGGTGAGGCTTCGAGTGCTTACTTCAATAAGGACGTCACAAATCTGACGCTGCCGGAGTCTGCTTTTCTGGCCGGACTGATTCGCAGTCCCAATCGCTATAACCCGTACACAAAGCTCGAGACCGCCACCGCGCGTCGCAATCAGGTGCTCGACTCGATGGCGGAAGCGGGCGCGATCACGCAGGACGAAGCAAACAAAGCGAAAGCGACGGATCTGGTGGTTGTTCCTGCACGCGGGCGCGTCGACGTCTCGGATGCGCCGTATTTCGCCGACTACGTTCAAAACCAACTCGGCGATCTGATCGCCAGTAACGGTGGCACGGAACATTTGCGGATCTACACGACGATCGACATGGACCTCCAGCGCGCCGCGTACGCCGCGTTGACGAAGCAGATGAACGCGCTCGACAAGATCCAGGCAAAACGTTTCGAGCCCGGCACGTTGCAGGCGGCGCTCGTTGCAATGAACGCGAAGACGGGCGAGATCGTGGCGATGGTCGGTGGCCGTGATTACTCGAAGAGCCAGTTGAACCGTGCTACGGATGCTTATCGACAGCCCGGTTCAGTTTTCAAACCATTCGTCTATGCAACGGCCCTGAACACGGCTTTTGATCCCGTTCCGCGCGTGATCACACCGGCGACGACTTACATGGATGAGCCGAAGACGTTCACGTACGACAACCAGGAATACTCACCGGGAAACTTCGGCGAAACGTACACGCACGAGCCGGTCA
>DATNDM010000410.1:0-2824 GCA_035553235.1 Pyrinomonadaceae bacterium
GAGGAGACATTGGCGGCCGTGCGTGAGGCAGGAAAAGTTTTAGCCGCGGATTTACACGGATGAACGCGGATCAGAATTTTAAAGCTGAACTGAGTGTCGCGTGTGAACTCGCGCGGCTGGCGGGCGCTGCGATCCTCGAGCACTACGAAGGCCCGCTCAATATCAAACAGAAAAACTACGATGACGACGTCGAGCCCGTTACTCAGGCCGACACGATAGCCAACGACCTGATCGTCACTGGTCTCAAACGCGAGTTTCCCGATGACGGCATTCTTGCCGAAGAATCAGTTGACACAAAACGGCGCCTCGAAAAATCGCGCGTGTGGATGGTCGATCCACTCGACGGCACCAACGGCTTCATCGACGGCAATGGTGATTTCGCGGTCCAGATCGGACTCGCGGAACACGGCGAATGCGTAGTCGGCGTCGTCTATCAACCGCTGACTGGCGTGTTATATCGCGCGGTGCGTGGCGGCGGCACATGGATCGAGCGTCCGCAATTCGATCCCGAGAAGGCGCAAGTTTCAACTAAGAAAACGCTTTCCGAGATGCGTCTGGCCGCGAGCCGCTCGCATCGGAGTCCGCGCATGAGCAAAGTCGTGACGAGGCTTGGCTTTCACGACGAGGTGCAACGTGGCTCAGTCGGAATCAAGATCGGCCTAATCATCGAGCAGCAGTGCGACGTTTACATCCACCTATCGTCACGCACTAAGCAGTGGGATACGTGCGCGCCCGAAGTGATCCTGACCGAAGCGGGCGGGCGCATCACGGATCTTTTCGGTTATCCTTTGAACTACAACGTTCCCGATGTGCAAAACCGCAACGGGCTCGTCGCCAGCAACGCCGCGTCTCACAATCGAATCATTGAGAGGCTCGCGCCGCTGCTCGACGAATTCGGCCGCAAGCGCGTTTAAGGAAGTCTTCTCTGTGCAACCTCTGTGTTCTCTGTGTGTCTGTGGTTAGCTCGGCACAAGTCACCACGGAGACACAGAGGACACAGAGATTGCACAGAGAAGCATTTCGATATGACTCGCCGCAAACCGTTTCTCACCTACTTCGTCTCGTGCGCGATTCCGTTGTTGCTGCTCGCGGGTCTTAATTATTGGAACGGACTGCGGAGTGTCGATGCCACCGTCGGCACGATCGTGCAGAACGATCTCAACGCACTGAACGTCGGCATCGACAATACGCTACGCGAGCGCAAGAGCGACTTCCTCCGGCTGAGCATGATGGACGCGCTTCCATACCTCACGGATATAGAACATGCGATGACAAAGCCGGTGCAGGCAGACTTATTGAAACTGAAACAACTCCCGGAGCTCAGTAAACAATTTCGGACTCTTACTGTGTTCGACAGCGAACGTCATCCGAGGTTGGTGCGCCAGGGGGAGAGCGAGTGGACTGGTGTGGCGAGTTCAGAAATCACCAAGATGCCGCAACCGGACCCGCACGTCTGGAACTTGCAGGGAAACGGCACGCTCGAGAACCGCGGCAGCTCGTCGCCCACACTCGAATACTCCGCACCTATTCACGATTGGAAGGGTACCAATAATGTCGGCGCACTTGTCGGCGTGCTCGATCTCGACAATGTGTTCGCTAACGCGGCGCGCGGGATCGAAGGCAGGTCGGGCCAGATAATCGTCATCGCGGTGGACCGATCAGGAAAAATTATTTACAACTCGGATCGTTCACTCAAATCTCTGCAAGCGTACGAGGCGCTACCCGGTTTCGACTCGATCTCGGGCGCGATGCAAAACAACGAGAGTGGCGTTCGTGCTTTTCGTTTTGCCGGAGGCTCATATCTCGCGGCTTACTCACCGATCCCACAATTGAACGTCGCGGTCGCAGTGGCGCGCGAGCGGTCTGCGCTTCGGTCCGGTGCGCATGTTTGGGGTATCGCAGGATTGGTCGTGGCGCTGCTCGGAGCGGCGGGCGCGGCGTTCATCCTCGAGCGGCACGTGAAAAATCGATCGGCCGGCATCGCGCGCGTGACGGAAGACGTATCGGCGATCGCAAAAGGCGACGTGGACCGTCGCATCATTCTGCAATCGAGTGACGACTATCGCAGTCTCGCTGACAACATCAACGTCGTCACCGATCAATTGCGCGCGCAGATCGCGCGTGAAGAAGAATCGCGACAGTTTGAATCGTTTATGCGCATTTCGGCGATGCTCACACACGATCTGAAGAACGCGATTGAAGGTCTGTCCCTGACGGTCGGCAACATGGAAAAGCATTTCGACAATCCTCAGTTTCGTGCCGACGCGATGCGCGGACTCACCGGCGCGACTGACAAACTCAAAGCACTCGTCGCGCGTCTCTCGCGACCGATGACGAGTCTCAGCGGCGAACACAAACGGCCCACGAATGTCGATCTCATTCCCATCATTCAACGCGTCGTCTCGATGACGGCAGAACCTGTGCGCGGCAAGCACTCGATCGTGACGAGACTGCCGCCGAGTCTGCCCGCGCTCGCCGATGCGGCGCGCATGGAAGAGGTGCTCGAAAACCTGGTCCTGAACGCGCTCGAAGCCATGTCGGAAACGGGCGGCACACTCACGATCGAAGCAGGACACACTGAACACGGTTCGCCAACGATTGCCGTCAGCGACACGGGACGCGGAATGAGCCAGCTATTCATCCAAACCCGGCTGTTTCGCCCGTTCGCGACGACGAAGAAAACCGGCATCGGTCTCGGGCTCTACACGTGTCGCGAAGTGATCAATGCGAGTGGCGGTTCCATGAAAGTAGAGTCAGTCGAAGGCGCTGGAACCACATTTCGCGTCGTGCTACCATCGCCCTCACACGACAGGCGTAATTAAGA
>DATNDM010000411.1:0-2799 GCA_035553235.1 Pyrinomonadaceae bacterium
GACTCTCGTTGCCATCGGCGCCGGATGGTCGCCTGGTGAAGCAGTTTATCGCGCCTGGGCCGCGGCTTCACTGCGTCACCTCGAACACGGCTCATTCTCAGATCGCCGCGACGCGAAACAGTGGTCCACCTCACGAGCACGCCGGTTTCTGTTGGATACGTTGGCGGACCGCGCGCGCGGCGAAATCGAAATACGACTCAATACTCTGCTGACCGGCTTCATCGGAGCCTGTGTTGTCGCAGGCGGTGAGATACTGGGCAGAGGCGTCGGAATTGATGAACTACACGCGGGTGATCATGCGTTGGCCGATGCTGTCTCGAGACTCAGCGTGCCGGCCACCGGCGAACTCGTCATCACCGCTTACCCGGCGCCCCCGCTCACCAGCTGGCACGAGGTACTAAAGCGCATCAACGACCGTGCGACGGAGCATTATTCCGTGCTTGAGATCAGAAACCTGCTGCCATTTTTGCATGGCCGAGCCTGGATTGTCGGGCTAACACACGCGACGCCTGCGGCAGAAGGAGCAGCGGAATGATGACTGCTTCAACCATCAGCGTACGTGGGCATGGCTTGTTGGCGTCGATTCTTACAAAGCGTCTCGCCACACGTTCATTCGGTAGTAACGGCAGCCAAATTGATCCTGTAGTCGTTCTCGTCACGGGCATTGATCAATTGAAAGAGTTCGAACAGTTGCTCAATCCGAGCCCTGACTTGCTCCGTCCATCTTCGCAAGTGCTGTTTGTCGGTGTCTGGCGCGCATGGATCTACGTAGGACCGCTTTGGCGCGCAGGCAGGCACGGCTGTCCGCGCTGCTTATTGATGCGTGTGACAGATTCGTCTATTGGTCCTGAACAGAAAGGGCGTGAGACAGTTCACGTCGATGGCCTGGATCTCACGCTAGCCGGCACCGGCCCCGCGGTACCGCACATTGTCGCGACTCTCGTTGAGACCGTACTTGACCGCCCGCAATCTCAGAATGAACTGCCGCAAGTAAGGGTATACAACACCCAAACCGGCGAGGTCGCCACCCACTTGCTGGTGCCAGACTCGATGTGTCCGGCGTGTGGTGCGCCGGAGCGGTCGACACTGCCAGCGTTCACGCCAATTAGTCAGCCACTGCTCAAACCAACACCTCGAGACTTGCGACTTAATCCAATCAACGCCGACGAACTCAAGTTATACACGTCGCCGCTTGGCCTCTTTCGCAATTTTAAAATTGATCTCCAGAGCCCATTCGGCGCGAGTTCGATCGAAGTGCCTGCGACGAAGGGACGTCCGATTGAGCCCGCGATGGGACGAGCTTTAACTTACCGTGACAGCCGTGCCATCGCTACGCTCGAAGGTCTCGAGCGGTATTGCGGAATGCATCGCGGCGGCAAGCGCACGAGAGTTCGCGCTGCTTACGACGAAGTTGCCGACAGCGCCGTCTACCCGCCCTCGTTGGGAGTTCATCGTTCAGACTCCTATGCATCCGAACGCTTCCCGTTTCGGGAATTTGCCTCGGACATCGTCATTGACTGGGTGGAAGCCTACTCGTTCGCTCGCGAGACTGCGGTGCTGGTGCCTGAGCGCGTTGCCTTTTGGGGCCCGCGCCATGATCGCGAGGTCTCATTTGTTTACGAAACTTCTAACGGCTGCGCGCTTGGCAGCTGTGTCGAGGAAGCTGTCCTCCACGGAATTCGTGAACTAGTCGAACGAGATACTTTCCTGCTGACGTGGTATCGGCAACTCGAATTGCCGGAAATCGATCTGCGTAACGACGCTGACCCGGAAATGCGCGCCATGCTGCGCAAGTCGGAATTGTTTGTTGACTGCACCTTTCGTGCGTTTCTGTCCACGATGGAGTACGGCATGCCGAGCACGTGGATCGTGGCCGAAGGACATAATCCGAATGGGCCAGTCATGCTCGCCGGCGCGGGTGCGCATCCGGATCCGCGCGAGGCAACGCTCAGCGGTATTTCCGAAATAACCAAACTCGGACTCGCCATCAAGCACTATTACGGTGAGCGGCGCTCCGATGGGCTGCGCATGCTCGACGATCCTTTTCTCGTTCAGAAGCTGGAACATCATCCGTTGGTAAACTGTCTGCCCGAAGCGCGCGGTCGCTTCTCGTTCCTGCTTGATCGCCGGACTGATCCAATCCCACTCGCTTCGATTCCGGCTACGACTTGTCTGGCGAGCCGCGATCTGCGCGCAGATCTCGCGTTCGCAGTACACGATTTGATCGATGCGGGGTTTGACGTGATCGTCGTCGATCAAACGATGCCAGAACTGGCACAGAGCGGGTTGGTTTGTGTGAAGGTGATCGTGCCGGGACTGATTCCGATGACGTTCGGACACATCAACCGTCGCACAGAGAACCTGCCACGACTCACTGGCGAAACTGTTCTTCCCTACAAGAGCCTGCTCCCTGCAGACGCAGAGTTAGGGCAGTATCCACACCCATTCCACTAACATGTTAACGGGACAGCAATCTGGTTTTACTGTTGAAGATGCGTTCGAGTTTGCCTGCAAACTCCGCGCTGACCCGATGGGAATGAATGATCCCGGTGAACCGGTTGAACCAGCGGACGCGTCATGGCCGGTCAAGGTTTATGACGGCGGCGAAAGATTGCCGCTCGCGGGCGCTGGTCCATGGTGGTTGCAATCGCAGCAGCAACTCCGATGACTCGATGATGCGACTCGGCACACTGTTGTTCCAGACAGTGGCTTGCAGTCGCGTGCGCTGGCAACCTGGGGGCACGGTTCTCAGCAGTCCGCAACATCCCGGATTGGTTTGGCCCGAGTCTCATTTAAGCC
>DATNDM010000412.1:0-5011 GCA_035553235.1 Pyrinomonadaceae bacterium
GACGGGTCAACGCATGGTACTTCGGCGCGGTTTTGCCTTCAGCGAGTGCGTGCTTGATGATCTCGTTGATGACGATTCCGTTCTCGGCGTGCATGCAGATCAGACCACCACGCTCGCCCGCGGCTGACATCGCGCGAAAGATCGTCGCATCGTCGACGAGAAACACGCCGGGATAGGCCATGAACATTTTGAAGCTCGTCACGCCTTCGTCCATCGCGGTGTAGAGCTCTTCAATCTGTTTGTCTTCGAGTTCGGTGGTGATGAGATGAAAGCCGTAATCGATCGCCGTTTTGCCTTCGGCTTTCTTGTGCCAGTTGTCGATGCCCTCGATTAGTGACTGGCCTTTGTACTGCACGGCGAAGTCGATGATGCTCGTGGTGCCGCCGTGCGCGGCCGCGATCGTGCCGGTGCGAAAATCATCGGACGATTCGGTGCCGCCGAAGGGCAGTTCCATGTGTGTGTGCGGATCGATCCCGCCCGGAATGACGAGCTTGCCGGCCGCATCGATCGTGTGGTCGGCCTCGATCTGGAGGTTAGCTCCGATGACGGAGACACGCTCGCCTTCGATTAGAACGTCGCCTATGTAATCGTCAACCGCAGTCACAACGCGGCCATTCTTGATTAAAGTTTTCATCAGTTTTTAACCACAGATTGCACAGATGGAAAGACAGATTAATAGAGATTGCCTTCACGCTTCCGGCCAGTGTAGTCGACGTAGACCACCTTCAATTCGGTGTAGAAATCGAGCGCGGTTGAGCCCTGCTCGCGGTCGCCGATGCCGGTGCCTTTCGTGCCGCCGAACGGAACGTGTGCTTCGCCGCCGGTCGTGGGCGAGTTGATGTGTGTCATACCGGTTTCGATTTCGTCGACGAAACGGAAGATGCGCGCCGCGTCGTTCGTAAAGATCGACGAAGACAAGCCGTACTCACAATCGTTCGCGACCTCCATCGCCTGTTCGAAATCTTTCACGCGCAACACTGACAACACTGGACCAAATATCTCTTCGCGCGCGATACGCATGTCAGGCGTGACGCGATCGAACACGGTGGGACGCACGAAGTAACCTTTATCAAGCCCCGGTCCGGTCGCGCGCTCGCCACCGCAAACGAGTGTCGCACCATCTTCACGGCCGATATTGATGTAGTTGAGCACTGTCTTGAATTGACTTTCATCGACACTCGGGCCCATCTCTGTTGCGGGATCGGAGCCTGCACCGATACGCATTGACCCCGCTCGCCTCGCGAGACGTTCGACAAATTCATCGGCGATCTGTTCGATGACGACCGCGCGGCTCGTCGCCGTACATCGTTGGCCCGAAGATCCAAACGCGCCTTGCGCAGTCGACTCAACGGCGAGATCCATGTCAGCGTCTTCAAGCACTACCACCGGGTTCTTTCCACCCATCTCGCACTGGACTTTCGCGCCGCGTCGTGATGCCTGTTCGTAGAGGCGAATACCAACGCCGTTCGAACCCGTGAAAGAAATCGCTTTCACTGCGGGATGGTTGATGATCTCGTCGCCCGCTTCGGAGCCCGACCCGATCACGAGGTTCAAAACGCCGGGCGGGATTCCGGCGGCTTCGAAGAGTTCGGTGATGCGTACCGCTGTCGCAGGCGTGATCGATGCGGGCTTGAAAACCACGGTGTTGCCGGCGACAAGCGCGGGCGCGATCTTCCACACCGGAATAGCGACCGGAAAGTTCCACGGCGTGACACATGCGACTACACCCAGCGGTTGCTTGATCGTGTACGCGAAGTTTGAAGGCAGCTCGGATGGAATGGTTTCGCCGGTCATGCGACGCGACTCGCCCGCGCAAAACTCCGCGACGTTGATCGAACGCTGCAACTCGCCGCGCGATTCAGCGATCGTCTTGCCTTCTTCGTGTGTCAGTAATTGGGCCAGCTCTTCTTTGTTCTCTTCCATCAAGCGCGCAGCTTTCGCGACGATCTTTCCCCGCGCAGGTGCAGGTGTCGCTCGCCATCCGCGAAACGCATTGGCCGCCGCTTCGACAGCAGTGCGTGCTTCCTCGCGGGTCGCTTGTCGAATCGTGCCGAGGACGTCGTCAGTGTTGGCCGGGTTGATGTTTTGCGCGGTACGTGTTGAAGATGACTCGATCCATTTGCCGCCGATAAAATTGCGATAAGTATTCATACAGCGCAGGAATATATCATGGCAGAAAGTATTAGCCACGGATTGCCCGGTAAACACGGTTCTGACCTGTGTTCATCCACGTTCATCTGTGGCTTAATAATGCGCGATGACTACGGAACCGCGAAGCATCCCTGAACTGCTGAAACAGCGCGTCGCGGCTGCACCCGACAAGATCTTCCTCGTGTCGGAAGCCGACCAGCGCCAGTACTTCTACAAAGAATTCGAAGCAGCCGTCATGCGTACCGCGCGCATGCTCGTCGCGAAGGGCGTCGGCAAAGGCGACGTCGTTAGCCTGCTGCTGCCGAACAGCGTCGAATACATCATCGCCTACTTCGCTTGCTGGCAGATCGGCGCACTCGCCGGGCCGATCAACTCGCTGCTGAAGTCTCAGGAGATCGCGTACGTCATTTCAAACTCCGAAGCCCGTGCGCTGCTCGTGAATTCCGAGTTTCTGCCGTTGATCGAAACGATTCGCGAGGAACTCACGGGCCTGCAAGCCATCGTCACGTTCGACGACGAAGCCGAGGCCACACGGGAACAAACCACTGGCGCAAATCCGACGGTCGAGATTGATGCGGATCACGAAGCAATCATTATTTACACATCCGGAACGACCGGCAAACCGAAAGGCTGCCTGTTGACGCACGGCAACGTCATCGCGAACGCACGCCAGATCACGAATTGGCTCGGCTTTACCGCGAAAGATCGACTGCTCACGATCATGCCGTTGTTTCACATGAACGCGGTGTCGGTAACGACGATGTCGGCGCTCTACGCGGGCGGCTCGACGGTCGTGAGTCCGAAGTTTTCTGCGTCGCGTTTCTGGCAGATCATTTCCGATTATCAGGTCACTTCGTTTGGCTCAGTTGCGACGATGCTCTCGATGTTGTTGAGCACGTACCCGGACGGTGTTCCGAATGGACTGAAGACTAATCAACTACGGTTTGCGATGTGCGGTTCGGCGCCTGTGCCTGCGGAAGTCTTGCGGCGGTTTGAAGAGACGTTCAAGTGTCTCGTCGTCGAAGGATACGGTTTGTCTGAATCGACTTGTCGCTCGACGTTCAATCCACCCGATCAGCGCCGGCGGCCGGGGTCGTGTGGCGTTCCGATCGGTAACGAGATGCGCGTCGTTGATGAAGAAGATCGCGAGGTGGCGGACGGCGAGTTGGGTGAGATCGTTCTGCGCGGCGAAAACATCCTGAAGGGTTATTACAAGAACGACACGGCGAATGCGACCGCGTTTCGCAACGGCTGGTTTCACACGGGCGACATCGGCTATCGCGATGCGGATGGGTTCTATTACATCGTCGACCGCAAGTCAGACATGATCATTCGCGGCGGCGAAAACATTTACCCGCGTGAGATCGACGAGGTGTTGTACCAGCATCCGGATATCGCGGCGGCTGCGGCAGTCGGCGTCAAAGATGAGCTTTATGGCGAAGAGGTCGCGGCAGTCGTCGTGCTAAAGCCCGGCGCGAACACAACTGCTCAGGAACTGATCGACTATTGCAAAGCGCGGCTGGCTGACTTCAAATGCCCGAAGACGGTGCACTTCGTTGAGGATATTCCGAAAGGTCCGACCGGGAAGTTGTTGAAGCGCGAAGTGGGGAAAATGATTAGCCGCGCATAACTGCGGATAACACGGATTAAGTAGACCTCACCTGTGTTATAGGTGAAATCTGTGGCGAGATACTTTCCGTCGTCTTAGCTCGACGATCAATCAGCCACGCGCCGAGCAGCCACAACGCACAAATGCCGATCATGATCGGCGAAAACCATTTGCCGTAGAGACCGTCAGGCGAAAATTTTTCAGTGGCTGCGTGCAGGACTTCGCTGTTCGGCAGTAAACCGGCTTCGCTGAACTCGTGGAACGAGTAGATGCTGATTTGGACCATGAACAGCAACAGGAAGATGCCCGTGACTTGAAAGAAGCGTCTCACATTGATCAGGTGACCAAACCTGGCCCAACCAAGCGCAAAGAGAATCGCCGCAACCAGACCAAGCAGTGCACCACTGACGAGGTGCGGATCCCGCACCTGCATCAACATCAACGCTGTTTCCATTCCTTCGCGGGTGATCATGAGAAACGTGAACGCGAAGATGCCTGCAACTGCCGCAACGCGCGAACTCTTCGAAGAAACCGCGCTTAGTCTCTGTCGCATTCGTTGCTGAATTTTCGGACCGGTGCGCCACATGTGAATCACGAGTGTGCCGACCATCACCACCGCGACCGCGCCGAGCACCGCCTCGCGCAACGCTTCATTCGCAAAAAACTGGCTGATGTATCCGCCGATGAAAGCCCCGAAGATGCTTTGCACGGTCGCGTCGTCCACGCCATTGTTGAGCACATAAGCGAGCCCGGCGCTGGCCGCGAGTGCGAGTGCGATGGCGATGTAGACGGATGAATTGAGCCACTTTTGTCCTGATTTGCGGAGGTACGCGAGAATAACGGCAACGAGCAGGAACGATTCGAAGCCTTCGCGCATGACGATAATGAAGGAGTTCAGCATGGCGGCTTCGAAGTATAGCTAAGTTGAAAAGGGATTTCAATTTCAGCGGAGAAAGAGTAGCCACGAAAAGGCACAAAAAGCACATACGAGGTAGAGAATCCGCGCATCGTGATGCCCCATCGATCTCACAAAGCAGTATGTGCTTTTTGTGCCTTTTCGTGGCTACTCTTTCTTCGCTATTGGGGTGTGGTGGGGATGATGGCGAGGTCGGCGCGAAGGGGCCCGAGTTTGGTTGTGCATGTCAGGCGTAGTGGGAGGTGTTGGCGATCGTCGCTGATCCACAGGCGCAGTTGATATTTGTCGGGGTCGGGATCGTCCGTCGTGATTGATAATCCGAGTGCGGGAATTTT
>DATNDM010000413.1:0-12851 GCA_035553235.1 Pyrinomonadaceae bacterium
TTGAACGCGCGAGTTTAACATTAATCTCGTGAATCCTGTAAATCATGTAATCCTGTTCCTACAAGTACCGTGAGTAGCGATTTCGACAACCCATTTCCTGAACCCGTAGAAATTGAAATCACCGATATCTTCGATCTTCACACGATTCCGCCGCGCGACGTCAAAGCAGTTGTTGAAGAATACCTCCACCTCGCGCACGAAAAGGGATTTAAGTCAGTCAGGATAATTCACGGCAAAGGCATCGGCGTGCAACGTGAGATGGTGCGCTCAATCCTCGCACGCACTTCATTCGTGGTGGACTGGACCGATGCCCCACCCGACGCCGGCGGCCTTGGCGCCACGATCGCGCACCTTGCGTGAGAGAGATTACTGGGCGATGAAGTTATAGCTGATCACAAAATTTTCCATCATTGCTCCTCCTGGACGATGGGTATGGCTAGACTCTTGGTCCGATCGCGTTCCGGACCATGTTAGACTAAAGCCCGAGCATTCGACACCTCCTCTTTCGCAAAGGTGAACCGTGACTACAGACCGGAAGTCTTCAGTGATCATGCTGGTCCTGCTGGTAACGATGATCATCGTTTACCACATCGGGATCATTATCTACTTTATTCTGGGCGAGGAGCCTTTGCCTGCCTTTGAGTTTCTCTACACCTTTGGTTTCCTTTGCGGCATTGTTTGGTTTTTCAAAGCAGAGGCCGACAGGTCCGCGGCCGCTCGTGCCTACTGTCCGGGCGTCACGATCGGCATGGCCTGGTTGTTCCTGCTGCCTTATCACCTGCTCAAGTCGCGTGGCGTGCGAGGATTGATTCCCTTGTCCTTGATCATCGGAACGTATCTCGCGTTGCAGATAATCGCAGCAATTGTCTACGCGATTTATACCGGTGCATTTCGGTAGTCATTCGTAATACGTAATCACTCGATACTCAGCACTCCACGGACGAACTCTGATCATGCAGCGGCGCAATTCTCCTACAGAAGACTGGTGTCTTGATTTGTATTTCTCTGTGCAACCTCTGTGAACTCTGTGTCTCTGTGGTTGGTAAATTCCGAGCAAAACACACCACAGAGACACAGAGTTCACAGAGGTTGCACAGAGAAGAAGCAACTAAGAAGAATTATGAAGAACGTTTGCGTGCTTGCGTGATATAAGTCAGAAGGCATGTCCAATAGCGCGGCTCGCCTTAACCTCAAGCAAAGGAACTCACGAATGGGCAAGATCTCTCCATTAAGACTTCAACGCAAAATTGCGTGGACCTTGATAGTTGTTCTGTCTTGCGGCTTGACACTGTCAGCACAGACCGGCGTCAAATCTGCGGAACAAAAGACAGCCGGCTACTTTGAATCCATCCGCAAATCACCGCCGAAGCAGCTGGCCTTTCTGCTGAAGATGCCGAAAGGCGCCGATCTGCACAATCACCTTTCCGGCGCGGTTTACGCCGAGCATTACATCGAGTGGGCGGCAGCGAACGGATTGTGCGTCAACAACAGCACCAAGGCGCTGAGCGTCCCACCAGCGCCATCTAAATGCGACGCGGGACAAACGCCGGCCAGTACAGCCCTGACGAATTCAGTAATGTACCGGCAGATGGTCGATGCCTGGTCCATGCGCAACTGGCAGTTGTCCGGACAAAGCGGGCACGATCATTTCTTTGACGCTTTCGGTATGTTTGGTCCAGCTACGTATAACAACAGCGGCCGCATGCTCGCCGAGGCCGTCAAGAGCGCTGCTCGCGGAAAGGTCTCTTACGTCGAGCTGATGTTGACTCCGGACGGCACTCCGACGGGCGTCGTCTCGAGTCAAATCGGAGAGAGAGTCGGATGGGACGGAAACTTCGAATCGACGCTGAGCAAGCTGAAAGCTAACGGAATCGACACTGCGGCCGCCACTGGAATCAAAAACCTTCAGGACATGGAAGCTCAAAAAAATCAACTGCTGAAGTGTGCCACACCGCAAGCGGATGCGGGCTGCTCAGTTACGATTCGCTACGTGGCCCAGGTATCGCGAAACAGTTCGTTGGGGCAGGTCTACGCGCAGATGGTGACCGGTCTTGCGCTCGCGAACGATCCACAGTCGAAGGTCGTGGCGACGAATTTGGTGCAGGGTGAGGATGGTCTCAACTCCATGCAAAATTTCTCGTTGCACATGCAGATGTTGCAGTTCCTGCGACCACTCTATCCACGCGCACGCGTCACATTGCATGCCGGTGAGCTCGCACCGGGTCTGGTGACACCTGAGGGGTTGCTGTTTCACATTCGCGAGTCAGTCATGGTTGCGCGAGCCGAACGCATTGGACACGGCGTCGACATCATGCACGAGACTGATCCGTTCGAACTTTTGAAAGACATGGCGCGCCGGAATGTGATGGTCGAGATCTGTCTGTCCAGTAACGATCTGATTCTCGGGATTTCGGGTTCGCAGCATCCGCTAGCCACTTACATCGAATACGGCGTGCCGGTCGCACTCGCGACTGATGATGAAGGTGTTGCACGTTCGGAGATTTCGCGGGAGTTTCTGAAAGCGGCTGAGGACCAGGGCCTCGGATATCTTCAACTCAAAACGATGGCGCGCAACAGCCTGCAGTACGCCTTTATCGCAGGTAAGAGTTTGTGGAGTGATGCGCGGGGGTTCGTTCCTGTCTCTCAGTGCGCGCGTGACGTTGCGGACGTGAAAGTGAGTTCGAACAGTTGTCGAGAGTTCTTAGCGACCAACGAGAAGGCAAAGCTGCAATGGCAACTCGAGCAGGACTTTCGTGCATTTGAGCGAGAGTGGTGAGAGTGAGCCCCTTGAGGCTTTTCCTCAAGAGTCGGGATGGCGCTTGGATCGGGTCAGTACAGCGAGCGATAGCGACCTGGTCAAACCGTACGAATCAAGAATTATTAGACAGATCGCACGCTGATCAGTGACCAGGTCGCTACCGCTCCCTGTACTGACCCGATCCAACAATGATTCTGACTGTTGAGGCAAAGCTACCCCTCGATTATTAGGACGAACCTTTGCCGGTGGAAAAGACTCCCGCTACCTGGGTGAGGCCGTCTGAACTTCGGCGAGCGACGCAGTCTTCAGTCTGTCCAGCACTTTAGGATTTTGTCTCTTACCGTATTCGTTCAGGATCACTGTGTAAGCGCTAAGTTGGTCCGATTGGGACGTACAAGAATCAGCAGTGTACCGAGCCAACCGCAGGGCGCCCGAACGCGCGTACATTTTCGCCAGGGCTGCATTCGCACGAGACTTATCGTCGCCATATTCAATTAGAGGCAGAATCCGGGGAATGGTGTCGCTCTTGTCGGTATCCAGCAACCACTCGACTAAATTCGCTAATGAACGGGACTTCAAAACCTGGTCAGACGGATCGATGACATTGATAGCCTCTGGAACCTTGCCGAGTTTCATTAGTTCTTTGGCAATGCGTTCAAACGCCGTGTACTTGTCATCAGCTTTCTTAAGAGATTGAACGATGACGAGCGCGTCATCCAGCTTGCCAGCTCCTGCGAGCGCAACGGCGATATCTATCAGGTAATGCGGCAACTGCGCCTCGTCTGACGTGGGCGAGATAATGCTTTCTTCATTACGTGGAATGGCATCCAGTTCTTTTCGAACACGGGTTGCTTCGGCAAAATTTCCGGCTTTTATATGTGCCAGAATGATTGCCGTAAGCGCATGATACCTATCGAGCCTTACCTTGATGTCCTTTGAAATGTTGTAAGCCTTGTCTACCTGTCCTTCTTCAGCGAGTTTCCTTACGACCTGGGCCAGCGGCCGTATCTGCTCATCACCTCTCATGTAAAAAACGCCTAGGCTTGGATCGACTGTTCGTTCATACAATCGTCCGATTTCTACCGCTTTGTCGATCTCATTTACACGGAGAAAACCCATAGCAACAGCGTTCCACGGATTTCGCGGCAGCCGTATATCGAGTGGCTGCGAAAGCAATAGGCTGGCGCGCTCAAGCAATCGTTTCGCTAGAGCAAATCTTGAGTTTTCGATCGAATTGCCAGCGGCGTCTACAAGAGCATCGAATTTTTCACCATTACTCGTTATTTCGTCGAAGATGGGTAAAACCTCATCGTCTTGACTTGCTCTAGATAAACCCGTTGCGGTTGCCGCGAGTGCGTGAGTTTTGAAGTATTGCAGTTGCGATTTACGTACGATATCGAGGATTGTCTGTCCGTTTCCTCCTTTACCCACACCTTCAGCCACGGAGATAATCGATTCGCTATCTTGCCCATTCCAACCATTCGGGTCGAGGCTTAATGCCTCTTTCAAAACGTCGGCTGCCTTATCACTATTCCCGATTTTCGCATAATCTTCAGCGGCCGTAAGTAAGGCGTCAAACTTTTCATTTCGATCATTGATACCTTGAGCCATGGAAGCCGCAATTTCCAGCAGCGTGTTTGCGTCCTGAATTCTCTTGTCATGAATTAATCGAGTGGCTACTGCGGTGAGGGCCCCGAACGCAGGTTGTGAATCATGAATGAGTTTGGCATCTGTCAGGGCTTCAGCAAAGACCTGACTCGCTTGTTCATTTTTGCCGGCCCTGAACAACCCTTCAGCGACAGCAGCAAGGAGTTGCGTTCGAGCACCATGATCTTCAAATGGTCGGGATCTCATCGTGTCTAATTGCTGCGGCGACAGATGCGGAACAAGTGTCGCAATCGCCTCAGAATGCAACGTGTCCCATGAGAATCTCTCGATGGACAGCGATTCCTCCATTGCAGCTTTCGCCGTTGCAAAGTCATCAAGCGCCGTCAACTCCAGACAAGCAACAGCAAAAGCTTTGGACCTTTCATCGGTTTTTTTTATTTTGCGGGCTGCTTCGAATGCGGCCTTGGTGTTGTTGGCATAAACAAGAGCTTTGATCCATTCCACCACTTGTGTGGGAGAGTCGGCGCCGGCGAATTGGTCCACCGGTGCTTTTCCCACAATAGTGGCAACTTGATAGGAATCGGAGCGGGTATAGAGAACCCAGGAGCCGAGCAGGATCGAGAGTACAACCGCCACTGAACCAAGCCTAAAGGAGAAACCTCGCAGACTCCGGCGGAGCATCTGCCGGTCTTCCCTACTTGTCGCAAATCGCCATACTTTGACAATCTCCATTAGAGGTATTGGCTGGATGATCTTTTCACGGATCAAACCTAACAGAGCAGGCCGATGCGGGGCCTCGTCCAGTAATGAATATATGTCGCTGGTTCTTTTCCTCCAGAATTGCAGACGCTCTTCGGCATCTCTGGCCTTTTGCAGAATCGGTTGCGGCGCTTCAACCAAAACCCGCACGAGGTGCTCGTGCATCAACTCGTAGCGCGCTTCCGTATGCCTACGATGACCGTCCTGTTGAGCGAGAGTTCCGGGTTCATCCGGCAAGCGCTTTACCAGAAATCTTTCGGCAAATGCGTCAAGAACATTTTGAGCTTGAATCGCCGGGATGTTGAGGTCCTTCGATATTACTTCAGGAGTTCGGCTCCACTTAGTTCGGGCTGGAGAAATAAGTTGCCGCAAAACCAGTAAGGCCTGGTCCCCGGAAATTGCGGTTTTACGCCAGACGTATTCTTTGGCTTCTTCAACATATTTACGAATCAAAGCCGTCTTACCGCCAAGTTGTCTTAAGCCATCGACTGAGAAATTTTGAATTCCGACCGATTCGATCATTATTCCGACAATCTGTAGTTCCACCGGCAATACAGTTTTGACGTCATCCGGATAAAGGCGAGGATCGCGGGGCGGACGCAATAGCTCGAGAACGAGTTTGTTTGCGAAGTCGTCATGCACTTGCCTCCTCACCGGATCTCCGCCATGAATCGGTTCCAACATTTCAATTAAAACTGTTATCGCCTGATCTTCAGAGAAAGATTCGAGCGTGTAATAGGCGGCTCCCAGATCCAATATTTGATGCGTGGGGTCAACCTTGCGGCAAAGGTCCATCAGCAGGTCGCGAAAATCATTCCGGATCGAAAGTAGTAACCGCAGCTGTCCACTCTCAATCGCGTCGCGCAGAACCGATAGAAATTCAAATCGCAACTCGTCTTTAACCGTGACGAATAGTTCCTCGAATTGATCAATGCAAAGCAGAAGGGGCTTGGTCGGATGCGCGACTTCTGCCGACGCCGCGTAGGTCGGAATCGCAGACCTAAGCGAATTACCAAAATCTTCGCGGGTAGGAAATTGATTTACTTGCTGATACGGCTGCTGCAGGAGCGTCGATACAACCTTGCCCATCGGATCAGAAACAACCCTACACTCAGCGACTCGATACTTCTCGCGAGCGCCAGGCAACAGCGCAGCATTCAAGATCGAAGTTTTTCCACAACCTGATTCTCCTTCAAGTACGAAGAAAGGGTACCGTTGCAGTAACAAGAGGCAACGATCAACTTCAGCGTGACGACCAGGAAGTTGCTCACCTTTAAGGTAAGGAAGTGGCCCACGAAAAATGCTCGGCGGATCAGTGGGGATTGGAGGTGATCCAAGAATCAAGCGAGTCAGTGTTGTGGCCACACGGTCAAAGCGAATGACAATCAGTGTAATCAGGGCGGCGCCGATTGGTATCCATGTTTTAAGCGTAAGGGGACCTTCAACCACGTCGTATGAAAACTTCGCGGCCGCAGAAACGACAGCCAGCAGTGAAATAACAATTTGCCAGTGTTTCGCCCCCAACTGCCGTAATGATTCATTGTTCATAGGCGTTTCTATAGGTTGTTTGCCAAGTCATACGTCTGTTTATGTGTTTCTACTTCAATGGTAGTTGGTCGAACGATGGCGACGCAGGACGTGAGAGAAAGAGCTTCTCAGAGATCTTAGTTGGCGGCGTTCCACGGGATCTGTAAGGCCAACCGGCACGGTATACACCGTTTGTGAAATAAAGGACGTATTAATTTTAGGGGACGTAACTCAGTGGGGCAAGCACGCATCGCCTGGAAGCAGACGAGCAAACCAAAGGCCCGCAGTTACGGGCCTCAGTTTCATTCATCACTAACGACAGAGTGAACGCTAAAGATGAAAGTTCTCAATTGATGCGTGGTACTTTGGTCGAATCGCCGCGGGTACTCACGACTTATTGGACGTAAGTTGAACTGGCGGTGGGCGAGTCATCAACGCTGAAGGTCGGTGATTACTCGGTACAGTGTCAAAAGTTTTCCGGAGTACACGGTCCTGTGTCCCCGATCGCATCCTGCGCCTGCTGACAGCAACGTAGGGCGGTGTCCATTCCATCGACGGCTCCGCAGCCTGAACACTGGTATTCACACCGATTGTCACAGAGCATGGCGCAAACACAACCACAGCGGGCAAAGGCTGTTTTGACCGCAGGACCAGCTGTAAAGAGCACAGCTAACAACAAAGATATTAATGGCAGTAGCGTTCTCTTTGTCATTGGATCTCGCCTCCTTCCTTCACCGTCCAAGTGGTTCCGTCTTGAAAACTAACGTGAGCCACCGTCACAAATAACTCCGATCGGTTCGCGAAGGAAATCCAATACTTTTCAGAATCCATATCGCGCGGAGCGAACTTGGTGGTGACTTGACCATTTTGGTCGGCGGAGCTCGTCCACTCTCCCCGCAGGAATGCCCGCCGCTGGACGATATATGTTTCTCCTTGAGGAATAAGAATTTTGGTCTGGATGATTCCGCGAGAAGTCTTTGATCGCGGGTCTCGAATCAGCACAACGAACCCTGTAATCGCTTTTGTTGAGCTGTTGAGAAATTGGACCTCGGGAACACTGCTTACGGTAGCCAAGGACGTTTTTTGCCCGGTCAGTTTAGTGAAATCAGAGCCGGAAATCTCTTTAACTTTCGCGCTTAGAATGTGTACCGGCGAATCTGCGGTTTCTACAACCCGCATGGGCTGATCCACTGAGTTTTCAATCTGCTGAACTGTATTGCTGGTTCCAGGAGAGCTGGAAGAGTGAAGTTGTTGGCTGGTGGTCTTTAAGGTTAAGCCAAACGTTACAGCGCCAACTAGCGCCATCACACCGATCGCTATTGCGACCCTCCTACGGTTGAGAATGTGCATGGGGTATCTCCTTGGTGAGTATAGGATTGAAGATCATGGCCGTTGACAAACTTCCGAATTCAATCGCTGGTCTACTGTGATTAGTCTTGCTCTTGCTGAGTTTTTGAAACCGTCGTCTCTCTGTTGAGGAGAAGTCGCAAAACTGACGTTTGCGAGATGGAGCAATCACGACGTTAACAAAAGTCTCTCCGGCTAAGCAAGAGAATTCAATTAGAACTTAGGGCGTCGATAACGACTCACAGGCGGAGAGAACTAGGCCGAGGCGCCAATGGTTCGTGATCAATTTGGCAACTAGCGGGTGTGCCAAACTTTTACCCCTTTAGAACTACGCTGTCAATACTGTTCGTCGATTATTTACTGCATTGTTCGCAACTGAGCGTGAGACTTTGCTTGCAAGCACTACGCCAAACGCAAACTGGTCCATTTTGGGCTACTCCCGCCATGTCGTGGGCCAACTCTCTGAGCGCCAGCGAGCACTTGAGCGACCACGAGCGTGTAAGCCGTCGCGTACTCTACGCTTACCGGTTGAGGATTACCATCGTAGAATGCTGGCAATCGAAGTGGCACTTTCCTGCCCCCACCCACCACAGAAATCTGCTTCGCATTCTAGACTATCACTGCTCGTCCGGGACTAATGTTATTGGCCGATTTTAACGTTCATTGGCCAATGTTGCTATTTTCGGTCAACCTGCCGAGAAAGACTTTGCCTCAAGAGTGGGAATGGCAACTTGGATCGGGTCAGTACAGGTCGCTACCGCTCCTGTACTGACCCGATCCAGGAATGATTTGGACTTTTGAGGCAAGGCTGCCGAGAAATAGCCTCACAAACAAATGGAAAAAGCCGAGGAACGTTACACCTAATTCCCTCGGTAGCTCGATTTCCGTGAGCGGTAAGAGCCTCAGAGATGGCGCGAAAGTAGCGCGCCTCGGAACGCCCAGGCCCCACTGTGCCTGACCAAATTTTGACCGCGGAGCCCATCAGGCCTGGCGGTTCTCTCCTGGCGGTCCGGCATTACAGTTGTGTGATTAAACGCCGCAAATTGAAATCATGCTGGTGCGTGCGATTCTTACGACGGATGTTCGTTGAGCAGACAATAAAACCATACAGCAATCGTGTGTAATCGTTACATTTTGCCAACCACGCGTCCGCCTTGTAGATGCCGAACACCAGCGGGGGTTTCCCTTCGAAAAATGTGAGGAGTTGTGATGTCAAAGACCGTCGCTGATCTTTTGGTTACGAGGCTTATTGATTGGGGTGTGGATACGATTTTTGGATTGCCCGGCGATGGTGTCAACGGCATTTTCGAGGCACTCAGAACTCACCAGGACAAAATCCGATTCATTCAGGTGCGCCATGAAGAGGCAGCGGCGTTTGCTGCTTGCGGTTACGCGAAGTATACGGGCCGACTGGGCGTTTGCCTCGCGACGTCCGGACCCGGCGGCATCCATCTTCTGAACGGTTTGTACGACGCGAAAATCGATGGCCAACCCGTACTTGCGATCACAGGCCATACGTTTCACGACCTGATCGGCACGCACTATCAGCAGGACGTCGACCTCGATAAACTCTTCATGGATGTTGCCGCGTACAACGAGCGCGTAATGGGACCGGCGCACGTCCACAACGTTGTCGACGAAGCCATCAAGACAGCGCTCGCGCGCCGCACGGTCGCACATATCACGATTCCGAAAGACGTGCAGGACTGGACGAACTCCGATGCCGAACGTTCAGAGGCGAACATTCCTAAACATAGCGCCGACATCTACGCACCTGCCTGTCCAGTACCGCCCGCGGCACTGTTGCAGCAGGCTGCGGCCGTAATCAACGAAGGAAAGAAAGTAGCGATTCTCGCCGGCCGCGGGTGTCTTAACGCCCGTCATGAGCTACTCGAGTTTGCGGAACGCGTCGGCGGCGTCATCATCAAACCTCTGCTCGGAAAGGCAGTGGTAGCGGATGACAATCCATTTACTACCGGCGGCATCGGCCTGCTCGGCACCGCACCATCGCAGGAAGCGATGAAGAATTGCGACACGCTCGTCATGCTGGGCACGAGCTTCCCTTACCTGGAGTTTTATCCGAAACCTGGTGACGCGAGAACAGTTCAGGTTGATATCGACCCAACACGCGTGGGCTTGCGGCATCCGGTTGAAGTCGGACTTGTCGGCGACTGCCGCGACGTGCTGCGTGAGCTGTTGCCGCTGGTGCAGGAGAAAAGTGATCGCAGTTTTCTAAGCGACGCTCAGGACAACATGCGCAGTTGGAACGACCTGCTGAGAATCCGCGGCACTCGTACCGATTCACCAATGAAACCGCAGGTGGTTGCGTACGAACTGAATAAGCTGTTGCGGGATGACGCGATTGTATCCGCGGACAGCGGCACGATTGCAACGTGGGCCGCGCGTTACATTCAGATTCGTGACGGTATGGATTTTTCGCTCTCCGGCACGCTCGCCACGATGGCGAACTCGTTGCCGTACAGTCTCGGCGCCGCAATCGCGCATCCGCAGCGACAAATCATCTGCATCG
This sequence comes from Pyrinomonadaceae bacterium, assembly GCA_035553235.1. Lineage (GTDB taxonomy): Bacteria > Acidobacteriota > Blastocatellia > Pyrinomonadales > Pyrinomonadaceae > PSRF01. The sequence goes on from DATNDM010000413.1 coordinate 10,530, forward strand.
TGGGTGACGGCGGCTTCACGATGTTGATGGGAGAAGTGGCCACACTCGTAAAGTACAAGCTGCCGGTCAAGATCATCATTTTCAAGAACAACGTACTCGGCATGATCAAGTGGGAGCAGATCGTGTTGGAAGGCAACCCGCAATTCGGAGTGGAGTTGCAACCGATCGATTTTGCCGCGTATGCGAGAGCGTGCGGCGCGGGCGGATTCACGATCGAAGACCCGGCAACGGCGCCTGCAATTCTCCGCGAGGCCCTGGAATACAACGGTCCAGCGGTGGTCCAGGCAGTCATCGATCCATCCGAGCCGCCGCTGCCGGGTAATGTCACCGTGAAACAAGCGATCAGGTTTGGCGAAGCGCTGCTGCGAGGTCAGAAGGACCGTTGGGAGATTATCAAGACCGTCGCGGAGGACAAGATTCGCGAGGTCATATGAGTTTAGTTAGCCACAAAAGGCACAAAGAAGAACACAAAACTTAAAAAGAATGTTTTGTGCCTTCTGTGTACTACAGAGAAGAATAAGGGGGAGCATTGCAACAGACTATTCCGTTACCACGTCGCCAGCTACCGCCACTCGCTCACGTGACGCAGCTCCTTACTCGAGATCACGTCGAAGATGTTCGCGCTGAAACTCAACAGCGACTGCTCCAGTCCGGGTTACTCAATTCGTTAAAGCCTGACGCACGAATCGCGATCACTGCCGGCAGTCGCGGCATGGGTGGTTTCGTCGAACTGATCGGCGGCATCATTGACGCGGTGAAAGCGAGTGGCGGACGGCCATTCCTGATTCCCGCAATGGGTAGTCACGGCGGCGCGACGGAAGAAGGTCAAACGGAAATACTCCGTCGACTCGGAGTCACTGAAGAATCGATCGGCGCACCCATCAACGCCACCATGCAAACGCATGCGGTCGGCACCTCCGACACCGGAGCAATCGCGCATCTCGATTCAGTTGCAGCGAAGGCCGACGGCATCATCGTTCTCGCCAGAACGAAAACGCATCCGGAAAACACGGCCGGCGTTGCGTCCGGTCTGTTGAAGATGGTCACTGTCGGTTTGGGAAAACAGGCAGGCGCGCAGGAAGCGCACACTCACGGCCTCTGGCAGTCAGTGAATGCCGTTCCGAAACTGACGATGGCGCACGCGAAAATCCTCTGCGGCGTCGCGGTGGTCGAGAATGGCTTTCGTCAGCCAGTGGTTATCAACGTAGTGCCACCACACTACGCAGCTTTCCACGACTCTGATGAACAGCTACTCGAAGCTGCAAAGCCACACGTCGCCAAAATTCCATTTCAGCAGCTCGATTTACTGACAGTCGACGAATTAGGCAAGAACATCTCCGGCACCGGCATGGACTTGAACGTCATCGGCAACTGGCGCATGACCGGTGGTCCACACGAACCTGACTATCGCCGCATTGCAGTGCTTTCACTTACACACGCATCGCTCGGCAACGGCCTGGGAATCGGACTCGCCGATTTCACGACGAAACGTTTCCTCGATGAGTATGACTCCGCAGTAACATACGTAAACCTGCTCACCGCAACCGAGCCTGACGCGATGAACACACGCGAAGGCCCGCTGCCAATCGCGCTGCCGTCGGATCGAGAAGCAATGGAGGTGGCGCTCTTCTCTTCTCTCGCTTCCGAGCGCCCACGCGTGTGCCGGATCAAGAACACAGCGATGCTGGATGAGATGTGGGTATCTGACGCGCTGCTGGAAGAAGTAAACCAAAACTCCGGATTGCGTGTGTCTTCGCCACTCGCGCCGCTGGAGTTCAACGAAAAGGGAAACTTGTTTTAAGGAATAGGAAGAATGTCTGTTCAAGTTAACGCCGGACAAGCACCAGTTCAATTAGTAACGATTACAACCAAGACCCCGCCCACGCAGATCAACAATCGTCTTCAAACCGGAACAACCAGGGAACTAACAATCGACACCGGTGCACTCGAAAAGGAATTGCACGCAGTCGTGCGAGGAGAAGTCCGTTTCGGCGGCGCTGATCGCGGGATGTACGCGTCCGACGCTTCTAACTACCGGATGATTCCTCTCGGCGTCATCCTGCCACGCGATGCGCAAGATGTCGTAGCCGCTGTGGCAGCGTGTCGCAAATATGGTGCTCCCATCTTCGCCCGCGGCGGCGGCACTGCGATTCCCGGTCAGACTGTTAATGCCGGTGTGTTATTCGACTTCTCGAAGTACATGAACCACATTCGCGAACTCGATCCTGAGAAACGAACCGCACGCGTTGAACCAGGCACAGTTCTCGACACGCTCCGAAACGCCGCCAATCAACACAACCTGACTTTTGGACCAGATCCGGC
>DATNDM010000414.1:0-2919 GCA_035553235.1 Pyrinomonadaceae bacterium
CGATTTCAAGTTTACGGGATAGTTAAAATCATTCCCGCCGAGGTGATAATTGGTGAAGGCCGGACCGCTATATCGTTCGGGTGAGTAGCCGACGTTGAATCTAATCAACCTGTTTTTGGGCAGGATAGTGAGATCGAAGTCGCCGAGCTTCGTCTCCGTGTTGTAGCCGTGTTCGCCGGTGAAAGACTTGGGCGGCACACTGAAGTTCGACGGGGAAAAGACCCAGTTCGGATTAGCAAAGCTGTTGAGAAATCTGAAGTAGTTGAACTTGCGATAAGTGGCATCGAAGCGATACCACTTCGGAGACTCGACATTGAAGCGCACGGTGCCGTTCGGATCTGCGCCCCAGCCTGTTGTCGTCAGCAATGCTGTGTCAAACAAGCCTCCGCTCTTGCCATCCTGTGACCGCATGAGAAAGCTCGAATCAAAGAGACGCGGCCCGGTCCTGTAATTCAAGTCGCTCTGATACTTGTTCAGATCACCAACAACCTGAAGCCCGCGATAACCAAACTCGAGCGAAGAGATGATCGTGTATTGACCGGCATTTTCTCCGGCCTGGACCGGCGCGTCGTTGGCATCGCTCTTCTGCGGCGGAGTGGGCGAGGGTTGTTGTGCCGCTGCAACTAACGCGAAACATAGCCAGCCACAGATTACGCAGATGTTTTGCCGTAAGTGAAATCTGTCGATGGCTTCGTTTCGTGTTTTCATAACTCACCTGAAGAAAGCCGGATGTGAACGCGAGCCGTGAATCTTGACGTGACAATTCGTGCAGCTCGCGTACTGCGCATTCTGGTTGTGTGTTGGGCCGGCAGGCTCGTCGGCGCCGACGCCGTGGTCCACACTGTGGCACGTCAAACAGAGTTGGTTCACACGAGCAAACTTCAATAGTCTCGGATTCGACGAACCATGCGGTGTATGACAGGCCACGCAGCCTTCGGTCTTGAGCGGCGCGTGCTCGTAAGTGAAAGGCCCCTGCTTGTCGGCGTGACACTTTATGCACGCCGCGTCTGCGCCGGTCGCCAGCCTTGTTTGCTTGAGTTCGAAGCCGCCATGAGGATTGTGGCAATCGCTGCACTTCATCGCGCCTTCGAGCACCTTGTGATGAAACGGTTTGTTGAAGTCGGGCTTAACTTCGTTGTGACAACTTATGCAGAGTTGCGGCTCCCCTGTTTTCAACAGCAGACGAGTCGAGAAATCGGGTTTTTCGGCGTTGGCAGTACCCACGTGAGTGATCGACTTCGCGATGTTTCGAGCGCCGGGAAAAGAGTGTGCTGAGTGACAGTCGGTGCAGCCGACGTCGTTGCGCCAGTGTTCGCCGCGCTTGAAGTTGTTACGTTCCTCTTTGCCCGCATGACAGGTAAGACACGTCTCGGAAATTTCCTTCGCTGATTTATTTTTGAACGAGATGATCCTGGCTGGGTCACCTTCTTCCGTGTGGGCCTTTCCCGGACCATGGCACGCTTCACACCCTGTTACTTTGTCTTTCCAGGCGTTGATACTCGCGAGCCGAGCGTGAGAAGTATGCGAGAAAGCTTTGAACTGATCCTCATGGCAGTCTTTGCACGCATCGCTGCCGACATAATCATTATCGGGTGCGGAGGCCAGCGATCGGCCAGCCCGGTTGACACCGCAGATCACACCTAGCGCGGCCCCGCAAAGAACAAGCACCTTGATCTGTTTGAGCAGTCTAAACACCACGTGCCTTCATCGATGGATCAGGAGTGGTGCGATTCTGTAATGCGATCTCGCTGAACTCTACTGGTAATTTGTACAGGCGACCCTGCGAAGCGGGAGACAGCGTGTGCTATTTGATTGTGCCGAGCTTCACCTTCAGACCAGTCGTGAGTAAGAGGTCGTTTTGTTTGGCGCCGCCCGGCGGATTGGAGAGATAGCGATCGCTCAACGTTACCTGCCAGCCGATTCGTCTCGTGACGTCAGCCACCAGGCCGGCGTCGAAGTTGATGCGATACTCGCCGCCTTCAGAAAGGTTCGGAAAGAAGAACAACTGCTCCGTCAGACTTAAACGCGGTGTGAAGTGATGATCGAGCGTTTGGCCCAACTGCGCTTCGAGCGACGTGCGATCATTGTCGTTCCCTTCGAAAAACTCCCGACTCATGTCGAGACCGCCTAATAAATCGAGCTTCGTGCGTTCATTCTTGATGGCGTGATAACCGATTCCACCTCCCAGCACCCAGCGCAGGTTCAGGTCCTGAAGCCCGTTGTGTTCGAGATCAGAAAAGCCATATCCAAACCAGTCACGGTTGATATTGCGATCGTAGCGCGCCCCGAAGCGGAACGTGTTGGCCACCGTCCGCGAGATTCCGCTTGTATTCTCGCGGTTGTAAACGGAAGCTGCGTAGAGGCTGGTCTTGTCGCGCAACGTCTCGCGCGCGATGTTCATGCCCAGCGCGAGATTCGTTGTGCTCGAGTTGCCTCGCGTCAGTGCGAAACCGACGTCGGCGCCGCCTGTCCACTGTTCAAACCACCCCGGATTCAGTGTGCTTTCGTAGACTTTCTGCTCAGCCGCGGAACGCACAACCGCAATCGCGGCGCGTTCGATTACGACTGACCCATTGCCCGATTTGACCTCAAACTGGTTGTTTTTAGCAGTGACGAGCCCGCTTACCACACGGCCGTCAGTCAGCGTCAAGTAAAGCGGCTTATTAGCCGTGATGTCCTCGACGTTGTCGAGCGCGACAGTCACTTCGCCCACCAGGTCGCTCTTGAACACGATCGTTTTTCCATCTGATCTCTCGATGGTTCCAGTGAGTCGGTCGCCGTTCTTGAGCACGATTTGATCGGCAAAAGCGTCAGCGGTGAGTGAGACGAGGATGATTAGCAACAAAACAATGCGGTTCGTCATTTTAGTCTTGCCTGTCAGTGATGATTTTGCGGTTACGGTCTCAGGAAGGAGGTGCG
>DATNDM010000415.1:0-3011 GCA_035553235.1 Pyrinomonadaceae bacterium
GCGCTCCGTCACGAGTTCAACAAATCGTGCCTACATTATTGCGCTAAGGTGTTCTGGAGTTTAGATTACGTGGAGCCGGCTGCCGGAGTTGAACCGGCGACCTTCTAATTACGAATCAGACGCTCTACCAACTGAGCTAAGCCGGCTAAGGGTGAATTGAAGATGCCAGAAGGCAGTTGCACTATACGAATGCCGTGTTTGGAGTGTCAAGCGGGATAGATCGAACAATCAGGAGGGTGTTATGCCGAAGGATGCGACGAAGAATGTTGATCGATACAAGATTCGCGGTGGACAGATCAATGAGTTCGATTTCCATCGCAACCAGGAACAGTTTGCCGAGCAGAAGGATCAAAATCCTCTAGCCACAAAAGTCACAAAAGGCACAAAAAAGACGGCCAGCGGTTCGAAGAAGGGAAAGGCCGCGGACAAGCGAGCCGCGCGAAAAGCCGCGAAGAAGTAAAGTCGATGATGTTCCCCCGAGTCAGACTGCTCTTAGCTGTGCTGTTGCTGTCACTAACGGCGCCGCAAGCATTGGCTCAGAAAAAACTCCCCTCAGCCGAGAAGATCGTCGACAACTACTTGAAAGCGATCGGTGGCAGGAAGTCCGTAGCCGTGCTCAAAGACGCGACGTACGAGTGGGTCATTCAGTTCAACGATCAACCATACGGCGTCGCGCGCCTGCAGCGGAAAGCGCCCGCTGCCGAACGTTGGGAACTCACCTTCGGCAACGGTCAAATCGTCTCCGCCACCAACCCGCGCTCCGCATGGGAACTCGGTTTCAATAACAAGCTGCGCACGTTGACTGGTCCACTAAGCGCCGCCGCAAAACTACGCGCCTCGCTCGACGCCTCGCGCCTCGTCAACTTCAAAAAGTCGAACGTGCTGGCGCGCGTTGTGTCGCTCGGTGATCTCGGCTCAGAGCCCGCGTACATCGTCGAGTTCTCGATGCGCAACGGCGCGCGCTTTCAATATTATTTCAGTGTGAAGACGTCGCTGCTCACGAAGATCACGAGTGACGTCAGAGCGACGCGAGTCCTACTTGATGATTACCGTCCAGAGCATGCCATCCTCGAACCGCACCGTGTTCGCATGAACCTCGAGGGCTCAGGTGAACTGACGCTCGTATTGCAAAGCGTCAAGTACGACACCGGCATCGACGATCGCGTTTTCGATCCGCCCCCTGAGAACCTCGACATCACAGCGTTGCTGCGCGAAGTTGAGAAAAACCAGGACCAACTCGAAAACCGCGTCGCAGAATACGCGTTCAAGCAAACTGAAACTGATCGCGAGATCAACGACAAAGGTGAGTTGAAGAAGCAGAAGGTGAAGGTTTACGAAGTATATCCACTGCCGAACCGCGAGCCGGTCGAGAAGTTGATCAGCGAGGACGGCGTGCCGCTCTCGGCGGATCGCGCGGCAAAAGAAGATCGGCGCGTGCAGGAGGAGTTTGCAAAGGCCGAACGGGAGAAAGACAAAGACGAAAAGAAGGTGGCCCAGCGTCGTGCCGAGCGCGAGAAGAAGGAAGCTCAAGGAACGGAGATCTCACCGTTTCTGAAGGCGTGTGAGTTTGTTTCGCCACGTCGTGAGGACCTCGACGGCCGCGAGACAATCGTTTTTGATTTTCGGCCGCGGCCGGGATTCAAGCCTTCGAATCGCGAAGAGAGCCTGATCGCGAAGTTGATTGGTGTGGTATGGATCGATCCCGTCGACAAGCAGGTGATCAGGTTGGAAGCCCGTTTGGCAGAAGGGTTCAAGATGGCGGGCGGGTTGTTGGTTTCGTTGAAGCCTGGCGCGGCGCTCGTGATCGAGCAGACGCGCATGGACCAGGGCGTTTGGTTGCCGAAGTTTGCGCAGTTGAATTTGTCGGTGAAGGTGTTGTTGTTTGGTGGTGGGGATTACAACAAGACGATTGAGTGGAGTGAGTACAGGCACTTCGCGGGTGATGTGAAGGACTATAAGATCGACGCAGTAAAACCGTGAACGCGGATTAAGCGGATAAAGAACAAGATGAACGCGGATGAAATTAATGTTGTTGGCGGTGGGTTGGCTGGGGTTGAAGCGGCGTGGCAGGCGGCGCGGTTGGGTGTCGAGGTGAAGTTGTATGAGATGCGGCCTGAGAAACAGACGCCCGCGCATCGCACGGACAAGCTAGCCGAGATCGTTTGTTCGAATTCGCTGAAATCTGACGAGCCGGGGACGGCGTCCTATTTATTAAAGGAGGAGCTGCGGCGCGGAGGCTCGTTGGTTCTTGATGTTGCCGCCGAGACGCGCGTGCCGGCGGGCGCGGCGCTCGCAGTCGATCGCGAGAAGTTTGCCGCACTGATAACCGAGCAGATCGAAAACGAGCCCCGCATCCATTTGCTCCGCGAAGAAGTCACGACGATTCCCGAAGACGAGATCACGATCGTCGCCACAGGACCGCTGTCGTCAGACGCACTCACTGCCGAGATCATGAAGCTGACCGGCAGCGATCAGATGTACTTCTACGACGCGATCGCGCCGATTGTCGCCGCCGATTCAATCGACACCTCAATCGCTTTTCGCGCCGCGCGCTACGACAAAGGCGGTGACGACTATCTCAACTGCCCGTTCGACGAAGAACAATACGCGCGTTTCTATTCGGAGTTGCTCGAAGCGAAGAGCGTCCCGCTGCAACGCTTCGAAGAGACGCGCTGGTTCGAAGCGTGCTTGCCGATTGAGGAACTGGCGCGCCGCGGTGTCGACACGCTGCGTTTCGGACCGATGAAGCCGGTCGGACTGCGCGATCCGCGCACGGGTCGTGAGCCTTACGCTGCCGTGCAGTTGCGACAGGAAAATTTAATGGCCGACGCATACAGCCTCGTGGGCTTCCAGAATCATCTACGCTACGGCGAACAAGCGCGAGTGTTGCGACTCATTCCGGGATTGCAAAACGCGGAGTTTTTACAGTTTGGGCAGATTCATCGCAACACCTACATTTGCTCACCGCGCGTGCTGCAGGCGACGATGCAGATGCGCGAGCGTCCCAACCT
>DATNDM010000416.1:0-2213 GCA_035553235.1 Pyrinomonadaceae bacterium
GGCGCGACCGAAACGAATGCCGAGTTTGTAACAAGGCATTCGTGGTTGCGTGACCATGAGTTCGGCGCTGCCGGCGCGAAACGTGTCGCCAATGTGAACTTCGGTTTCGAACAGGCCGGTAGTGGTTAAGTTCTCGCCGAACATTCCCAATGGGAGGTCCATGTCGGGCAGCTCTTGTTTCCAGAACTCGTAGTGTTCTGACGGATAAAGATAGACCGCCTTCTGTGGTCCACCATGGACGGAAAGATCCGACTGGCGGTCGCCATCGAGATTCAACGTCCGTACTCGCACGCGCCCTTCGACCGGATCTTTGAAAATGCCCGTCGACACTGGTTCGCCATTCCGCAGCACTAGCCGCGGTAAACCTACGTTGACTGAAATGATTTTCATTGGAAGATTATGCCGCAAAAAGCACAAAAAGCTCTCTTAGTCACCCTTGTCTGTCTTTGTGCCTTTTGTGGGGGCTCTCGCTTGTGCTTTTTGTGGCGACTCATCTTTCGATCAGGGCCATCACGTGGCCGTCCGGATCTCTCGCTAACAAACCTTTACTGAATCCCAAACTCTTGTCGCTCAGTGTCACCACACCAGGCGACACCAATCGTGAATTCTCAGCCAGCAATCTCGTCGCAAAGACGTCGGCCGCGTTCACGATCAGCGTCGTCTGCCAGTGAAACAGGTCCGACGCGCGCGCATCCGCCGGCGCCGCCCGCCCATCACGCGGCGCAAGGTACTCGAGAAACTCGATGCCCGGCCCCCCGCTGCCGGCTCGAAGACTCGTAATGCGTAACCTTGCGCCGAAGACGTTGTTGAGGTGTTCCTGCTCAGTGCCGTAGTTCTCACTCGTGCCCGCCACGTGCAAGCCAAGCGCGTCGCGATAAAACTTCAGGCTCGCTTCCGTATCACTGACGACGATCGCGGTATGATCGATACCGAGAAACAGCTTATCTCTCTGCTGCCACTTCGCATCGCCTTTCCCGGCAGGGAATTGAAGGATCTCGAGCCAGTGTTTGTCAGGATCGCGAAAATAAAACGCCTTGATGCCGCCCGCATTCCTGTTCCAGTCTGGCAAGCGCTGTGGACCAGTGGAAGCGTGTTCGACTTTGTTCGCGCGCAGCAGTGCGTAAGCTTTGTCCATGTCGCTGGTGATGATGGCGATATGCTGAAACCAGCGATCGTTGCTGCGTGAATCAACGGGAACAGGCCGTCCCTTCGGCGCCAGATACTCGGTCAACTCAATAAACTCAGCGCCGAGTCGCATTCGCACCACGCGCATGCGCAAACCAAAAACACCTTCAAGCCGCTCGTAATCTTCGCCGGTCACTTCGACATCAGAAACCTTCTCGAACGACAGCACGCGCGCATAGAAATCTATTGACGCATCCATGTCCGAAACCGTCATGCCGATCGCTCCGACCTGTTCAACCAAAGGAACAGATTCGAGGAGGGGGACGCGCGTGCTCTTGAGTGCGCGCGCGTCCGTCGGCAGGTACTGGGCCAATATGCCCAGCGCAAGCAGTAAAACGAGAAGTGTTCGTCTCATTTCATTCGCTCCAACAGGTGATCGCCGACGCGCAATGCATTCGCCATAATCGTGAGCGCCGGATTCACAGCGCCGCTCGACGGAAAAAAGCTCGCGTCAACAACGTAGAGGTTGTCGAGCTCGTGTGCCTTGCAGTTGCGATCGAGCGCGGAGGTCTTCGGATCGTCGCCAAAACGCACGGTGCCGTTCTGATGGGCCACCGCCGCGAGTGGCAGACGCTGCCCGAGATAAAGATTCCGTGCGAACAGGCCTTGATGGCAGTCGTGACCGTGAACATCGCAGTTCGTCTGTTTCATCGCTTTCTGTAACTGCGCCTTCAGACGATCGTGACCTTCGACGTTGTTCAGTTTGTAACTGACGCGGATCTGGCCGTCGCGATCGACAGTCACGCGATTGTTTGGATCAGGCAGATCTTCAGAAGTCAGCCAGAAGTCGAGCGAGTGTTTGGCCATCAAATCGAGTGTCCAGCCTGGCGCAATCGCGGGCGCGCCGGCTTTCAAGGTGTCGGCATCGAGTTTCCCGACAAACGAGATGTGGCCCATCGGATAATCCCACTCGCGCGAACCGAAGTAGAAATCGTTGATGGCGAGCGTCTTTTGAAAGATCGTCGGATTGGGACATTTCGAGAGTGCCATCAGCACTGAATTGATGTGGCCCATGTAATGACGGCCGA
>DATNDM010000417.1:0-2612 GCA_035553235.1 Pyrinomonadaceae bacterium
GAGATCTTCCTTACGTCTAAATTTCGGCAGCAACACTGGACCAGCGACATCCGGTCGCCACCAATCAGCGATCTTGCTGTCGTCGATGTTCAGGTCGTCGGGCCGGTGCGGCACGAGGTCAGCGACGGTGCCGGTCCGGGCAACGGCTTTGGCGTCGATGATGTCCTGCTCGGAAAGTAGCAACAAAGCGAGCCACGGTTCGTTCGTCTGAGACCAAACTCTTCTTTCCCACGGCAGATTGCGTGCACCCAGCACGAGATGCGGCAACGTGTGCGCGTAATCGGCGACGCCGCCGCCCGGAGGGAAATACGCCTGGATGTCGTCCGCCTCGATCGCATAGCGCGGCGCCAGCACTTCGAAATTCTGATCGCGATAATAATGACGCGGTGCATCGCTGCCGAGGTTCACGGTTTGTTGCAGCACCAACCGGTAAGTGCCTGCGGCCAACGGCGCTTCGTAGTTGTCGTAGAAGGTTATGTCAGAGGCCATATTGGTTTAGTTCTTCTCTGTGCAACCTCTGTGTTCTCTGTGTCTCCGTGGTGATTTTCCGGCGGATACAACCACGGAGACACAGAGAACACAGAGGTTGCACAGAGAAATCAGTTTTAAGCAGCAACGGCGCCGGCCAGTGGGTCGGCTTGTAACTCTCTGAAGCGAACATCAGCAGGCGTCGGAGCTTCCCACGTCAGCGCGAAACCGGCGGTCCTGAGTGCAGCCACAACGCTTTTCTGCTTGTCCTGCTTTTCAACCATCACCGGTCGAAGATCGCGTGTGCGACTTGCTGCCGGAATCTCCTGCGACGTTGTCGATCGCGCGACAGTACCAACCTCGAGCCGGCGCCAATCGATCGGCGGCGGCACAACCTGCTGCCCGAGTTTTCCGCGCGGCGGCTTGAGTGACTTGATCCCAGTAATGCACTCGGGAATAAGTTTCGCACTCGGCTCAGATGGTCTCAGGTTCGGCTGCGCCGGATCCCACAGCGCCGCAGGCAACGAACTCAACTCCTCTTCCATGGTCCAGCCCGCCATCTCAACCGAACTCGTCCCTGTCGCTTCGTCCTTGACGATGGTGACGTTCAGTGAGGATTCGAGCGTCTTGCCCATCGGATGAACACTCAACTTTTGCGCGGGTTTATTCGTGCGCAGCAGCCCCTCACTCTCGAGCGCCAACGGCTTCGACACCATCACGGCTTTGCCGCTGTAATCACGATCCTGAACGCCTTCGGGCGGACTGTTAGTTTTGACTTTACCGACGTTCACATTCCCCACCGGCACAACCGTCGCCGCCGCCAACTCCAATTCATCAGCGCGCACGATCCAAAGATCATCGTCGCGTTTGTCCTTCTTCTTATCGCGACGCGAGTTTGGCAGGTTGCTGAGATTGTTACGTCCGTTGGCGAGACTCGGCTGAACGATCGGAAACGCATTTACTGGGTTATTGACTGCCGTCGTATCGCGGCCACTCAGGTTCAGAAAGTCGTGACAGAACTGCTGCCACGACGTGACCAGCTCAGGCTGTTTTGGTTTCGGCGTTCCGAAATCGATGTCAAACGAGATGACAGTCAAGTCGACGTGGACCACGCCACCGACCGGCGGTCCCCACAACTGAATCGTCACGCCAATCGTGACCTTGAGCGACGTAAGCCACAGCGAGGCTTCGACTCGCAGCGAGATACCGATGTCTGCTTCGAAGTAAAGCGGTTTCCAGTTAACGATGACGTCAAAAAACGCCGTGAACCACGCCGAAATACGGCCCGAGTGGAAAGTCGCCTCCATCCTCGCGCCGAGCATTCCACACGAAGGCGTGATCGCGAGATAGATGCCGCCTTTGATCGTGAGCTTGTCGCTGACCGGCCAGTTCAGTCCGAGCCGCGGCACGATCGGATAATGCGCGGGACGAACGAAGCGCGGATGATAGCCGCCGAACGTGACGACCCAGTCGCCCTTGTGCTTGCCTGCGAACCAGACGAACAGCGCAAAACCGCCGGTCAGCCTGCAGTTTTGATTGATGATCCACGAATTACTCGTGAGCAGCGCCTGTAGTTGAAACGTACCCTCGCTCGGTTTGATCGACAACAGGATCTGCATCTCGACGTAACAGATCGCCGGCGATTTCAGGTCGCGCGGATGACGAAAGCGTGCGAGACCGAGCATCGAAATCTCGATGTCTTTCTCGCTCCACTGCACGACCATCAGCGCGAAACAGTCGACGATGCCGCCGACGGTAAAACGGACGCCGCCGCAAGCAAACTGCTGACCCGCTTCCGCAACCACGTGGTCCTTAAACTTCTCGAGCATTCCCACCAAATCTTCCAGCGGTTTGCCGAGCTGCTTGCGCACATCAAGACTCGTCTCGTCTTCCTGATATCCACCTTCGCCCATCACCATCTGGACGAGCGGAAACTCGGCTACCTCCTCGATGCGCGGGATCTTCAAACGCCGGTTATGACCGTAGCCCAACGCAATGCCAGTGAATTGAATCGGACCAAACGTTGGACCACAACCACTCGCCGCATTCAACATCGCATAAATGAAGAATGTCTTCTCCTGACGGAGGACATTCACCTTGTCGTCGTCGTCAGTGATGGTGTAGCGCGTGTTGTCGTTGGCGTA
>DATNDM010000418.1:0-3506 GCA_035553235.1 Pyrinomonadaceae bacterium
TGTCGCGCACCGCAGTGGGCGCAAAACACATCGTCGGCCGCAATACGGCCCCCACAGAAGCCGCAGTAAACCGTTGCCACCTGCACTGTCTCAACACCGGTGATGGCCGCTGGCATTCCATAACTCACTCGGCCATTTATCAACTTCTCGAGATGAGTCGCGAGCTCGTTTCGCAATTCGCCCGCCGTGCGATAACGATCCTCCGGCTTGTACTCGACCGCCCGCATCAGGATCTGTTCCATCTCTGACGAAATGGACGGCGTGATCTGCCGCGGTCGCGGGTTCTTCGTGAAGTCAAAAATCAGCAGCGGATTGTCCTGCGGATCGGCGCCCGTCAACAGGTGAAACATCGTCGCGCCGAGACTGTAAACGTCAGACGCAGGTTGCACTCGTCCACTGAAGAGCTCGGGCGGCGCATAGCCCATCGTCCCGACCGCAGTCACGCCCTTCTCCTGTTGCGACACCCAACGCGCGATGCCGAAGTCGATCAGCATCACGCGGCCCGTGTTGCCGTCGATCATCAAGTTCGCTGGTTTGAGATCGCGATAGATGATCGGCTTGGGACGTGAATGCAGGTAGTCCAGCACGTCGGCGACTTGCATGCCCCAATCGGTCACAGTCTTTTCGTCGAGACGTCCGCCGACTGCGGCGCGCATGCGCGAAGCGAGGTCGCCTCCCGAGATATATTTCATGACGAGATAAAAGCGACCGAGATTCTCGTCGTAGAAATAGTCGTAGATGGTCGGAATGCACGGATGTTCGAGCGACGTTAACAGCAGCGACTCGCGTTTGAAGTCCCCAATCGCTTTCTCGTGCTGCGCGGGATCGAGGTGCGACTCGACCATCTCCTTCACCGCACGCGGTGCGTCGCCGAGATTGCGGTCCTTCGCGAGATAAACCGCGCCCATGCCGCCGCCGCCGATACGACGCACGATCTCGTAGCGGCCATTCAGGACAGTGCCCGAAGCGAGTTGCTTTACGCTCGGACGATGACCGCCGGTCGTCCCTTCTTTCGGGGTTGAAGTTTTGCCGGGAGCAGCCACGTTATCGGTAAAGGAACCGCCGAGAGAATTTGACGAAATCGGCGCGGACGGCTCATCAGTTTCCGGCGCGACAAACGTGGTTTCGAGGCTACCCGAAGGCTCATGAACTTCAGGCGGCGCGGCTTCGGGCTGATCCTTAATCACGGGAGTTTCATCGTCGAGCGTGTTGGCCCACTCGCGGCGCTCGCCCGCCTGCACGTGCTCTTCGTCGCCCGTGTTCTGGGCAACTGTCTTGAGCTCCGTCGAGCTGGGCTCGAGTTGCATACCGCAATTGCCGCAGTAATGCTCGTCCGGCGATATGCGCGCCCCACATGAATGACACTCAGACATTTTTTAGCGAATCGGTGTAATCTGTGGATAAAACTACTATTTCACAATATGGAAGCGCAAAAATGTTTTGCCGACGATGATTTCGTCGCCATCACATAAGGCCTGGCGCTGTCCTGGAGGCAGCCGCTTCCCACGATTGATAAACGTACCGTTTGTAGATCCAAGATCCTCAAGAAAGTACTGGCCGTTACTGAGAGTAATGCGTGCGTGACGTCGCGACACCTTTGCTTCGGGATCGTCCGTGTCGAGATCGACGTCGGGAAAAATACCGCCATCGGCGTCCCAGCGTCCGATCTGAGCTTCGGCATCACTCAACATAAACTGCTTTCCGGTCGAGCGGCCCTTTTCGATAACAAGGCGGGCATGCGGTTTGGCAGCTGCGCGAAGCGCTGAGTAGCTGAGACCGGCGGACACGCGGCCACTCGCCAATTCAGCTTGCGATTCCGGCGATGGAGCATGATTGCCGTTGTTCTTACCGCCGTGCGCGGGTCGCTGCTGCTGCACGGGATTGGGACGGCCATTCGGTCTCAATGGCGCACCACATTCATCACAATACTGCGAGCCATCGAGATTTTCTGTTTTGCACCTGTCGCAGGTAATCATGGTCTTAGAAAAAGCAAATCATTCTAGCGCGAAACCCACTCGCCAGCCAACGCATCATAGTGAGCCGACCGTTGGCACAATTTTGGATCCGCGTTGTCTAATCCACTTGTGCTTTTTGTGCCTCTTCGTGGCTAAACTGTTAATAAATTGGCCCGGATCACGTTTGCTCTTCGATGAAACTGTTTGATAAGTTTCCACGTAGAAACATCTTCGAGATTTTGAAGGCCCCCGAGTAAAAGGAACTAAAGAATGGCATTAAGTCGCAAAAAGAAGATTATCATCGGCGTCGTGGTCGGAGTCGTCCTCGCCCTCGTCGTCGTCATCAGCGTGGTTGCAACCCGCAAGGAAGAGCCCGAGGTTGTGACCGTGAAGCTCGACGTCAGACCGGAGTTGAAACAGACCGTGACCGCGTCGGGCGAAGTGCGACCCATACGCTATATCAAGCTCACGAGCGAGGTTCCCGGCCGTATTGAAGAGATTTACGTGACCGCCGGCGACATGGTCACGAAAGGCAAACCGCTGGTCCGCGTCGACCCGACTCAGCTACAGTCGAGCCAGGATGCACAGTGGGCCGCGACCCAGGCGTCGATAAACGACGTGCAAAACGCCCGCAATGCGGTCAGTTCGGCACAGCAGGCATTGGTCGTAGCCGAAGCTGCCGTGGCAGCGGCGCGACAGCAGGTTGTAGCTTTGCAAACCGCCGTTGATCGGGCCCAGGTTGACCTTAACACGGCCCAGCGCGAGCTCAAGCGCTCCACCGAACTGATTGAATCCGGTGTAGCTTCCCGTTTTGAATACGACACCGCTCGCGATCGCGTGGACACAGCCAAGATCGCGCTGGAAACCGCGAAGGCCAATCTCCAGGCCCAGCAGATCGCCGTAAAAGAGGCGACTGAGCGCGCGAACCAGCAGCGCATCGCGGTGAAAGACGCACAAACAAGCATCAAGTCGTCAGAGATGCGCGCGAACCAGCAGGCTGCGATGCTGCGTGGTCAGCAGAGCCAGCGCTCGAAGGCGACGCAGTTGTCGCCACTGAATGGCGTCGTTGCTGACATTCCGACGCGCGTCGGTGAGTTTGCGGTCGCCGGTCTGTCGACAACGCCGCTGATGACCATCGCCGACATGTCGCAGATCAACGTTGAAGTGAACGTCGACGAGACCGAGATCAACAATGTCAAAGTGGGCCAGGAAGCGAAAGTGAAAGTCGACGCGCTTGGCGACAAGGAAATCAAGGCCGTCGTTACGCAGAAAAACCCGCTGGCGATTGCGAAGTCTGATCAGACGGGCGGCTTGTCGAATCGCGTGAACGTGCAGGAAGCAAAAGAGTTCAAAGTCACACTCGAGCTGAAAGACTTGCCGGAAGATGTTCAAAACGCACTGCGTCCGGGCATGAGTTCGACCGCGACCATCACCACTGACACGAAGCAGAACGTGCTTGCCGTGCCGCTCGAAGCAATCGTCGAGAAGGCGCCTCCGGCACCCTCTCCAGGACCGAGCATTAATGGTAGTGTTCCGGCCGCTTCGCCTGGT
>DATNDM010000419.1:0-2780 GCA_035553235.1 Pyrinomonadaceae bacterium
CCGTGCCGTATCCTCGCGACGCCGTAAAAAGCTATGGATCATTGCAGGCGGCGTGGGAGAATGATCCGGAGCTGAGCAAACTTTTTCGCAAGCACACGGGACTCTACGTGTATCGCAGAGAAGTGCTGCTGGAGTTTACGAAGTGGCCGCAGTCTCAGCTTGAAAAGACAGAAGCGCTCGAGCAACTGCGCGCCCTGGCCCACGGCGTCAAGATAAAAGTGGTTCAAGCGTGTGCAGCTTCGACGGGCGTCGATACCGCGGAAGATCTCGAGCGCGTGAGAGAGTTAGTCGACGCAACGAGGTAAAGACTATGAGCGATTGGATCGGATTAGGCGTCATCGCATTCCTCGTTTTGTGCGGACTGTTCGGCTTATCACAATTGAGCAAACCGTACCGCGCCACCACTGAAGAATTTGAGCGGCGCGCGCAGGAAGGGCCAGGACTGCTCGGCGCTAGTCTGGTCGGATTACAAAAAGCACTCGATCCGTCGAAGGAGAAAGCGGTCGAGGTGTTGGAAGATTTGAAGCAGGGACGTTACAACGGCGAAGACGAATCCGGAGATCCTCCCGAAGCCGGTGATGACAACGTAACCAATGGAGAACGTGATGCCTAAATATATTTTCGTGACTGGTGGTGTGGTTTCGAGCCTCGGCAAAGGCCTGGCTGCGTCGTCGATCGGATGTTTACTCGAGAGTCGCGGCCTGCGCGTCGCGCTGATCAAGCTCGACCCGTACATCAACGTCGATCCGGGAACGATGTCGCCGTTCCAACACGGCGAAGTCTTCGTGACTGACGACGGCGCCGAAACCGATCTCGACCTGGGCCACTACGAACGCTTCACGCACGCGCATCTCTCGAAAGCCAACAACTGGACCACCGGCAGAATCTATCTTTCAGTGATCGAGAAAGAACGTCGTGGCGATTATCTCGGCAAGACGATCCAGGTCATTCCGCACATCACCAACGAGATCAAGGAAGCAGTTCGTCGAGTTGCTGATAAGGACAAGCCTGACGTGATCATCGTCGAGATTGGCGGCACGGTCGGCGACATCGAATCGTTGCCTTTTCTCGAAGCCATTCGCCAGATGGGTAACGAAGAGGGCGCCGGAAATGCGCTGTTCGTTCATGTGACGCTCGTGCCATACATCGCCGCTGCTGGTGAACTGAAGACGAAACCGACGCAGCACTCGGTGCGCGACCTGCGCGAGATTGGTATCGCGCCTGACATTCTGCTGTGCCGCTCGGAAAAGCCTTTGTCACGCGACCTGCGTGGCAAGATCGCTTTGTTTTGTAACGTGAAAGAGTCCGCCGTAATCAGTGCGCAGGACGTCGACACCATTTACGACGTGCCGCTCGCATTCCACGAACAGGGACTCGACGACTTGATCGTGTCGCAACTCGGACTCGAACAACAGGCCCCGCAGGCGGATCTCGCAGAGTGGCGCAATCTCGTGGCGACGATTCGTGAGCCTTCGGGTGGTGAAACGTCGATCGCGATCGTCGGCAAGTATGTCGAGCTGGAAGACTCGTACAAGTCGTTGCGCGAAGCGCTCACGCACGGCGGCGTCGCAAACAACCTCCGCGTCGACGTGAAGTGGATCGAGTCGGAAGAGTTGATGGACGACGATTACGAAAATCGCTTGCGCGACTTCGACGCGATCCTCGTGCCGGGTGGATTTGGTAAGCGCGGTGTTGCCGGAATGATTCGCGCGATTTGTTACGCGCGCAAGACGCGGACGCCGTTCTTCGGCATCTGTTTGGGAATGCAGACGGCTTGCATCGAGTATGCGCGAAACGTTTGCGAACTCAAGGACGCTGATTCGACTGAATTCGATCTCGAGACGCCGCATCCGATCATTTTCAAACTGCGGGACCTCGTGGACGTCGAGGAGTTAGGCGGAACGATGCGACTCGGGGCGTGGCCGTGCCGGCTCGCACCTGGTTCGTTGGTCCAGCAGGTTTATGGTGGTGTTGATGAGATCAGCGAGCGTCATCGACATCGTTACGAGTTCAATCCTGAGTTTCGGCAGAGGTTGGAAAGGGAAGGGCTCGTCTTCAGTGGTGTTTCACCGGACGGCAAGTTTGTCGAGATGATCGAGCTGTCGCGCGACGTGCATCCGTGGTTCATCGGCTGCCAGTTCCACCCTGAATACAAGTCGCAGCCGCTCAATGCTCATCCGCTGTTCGCGTCTTTTGTCCGCGCCGCGCACGAAAATCGTTTGCACTCTGAGACCTCGATGGAGAAGAATGGAGACATCGATTTGGTGGTTCATGAACGATTGACTGCCACCACCGGCGACTGAGGCTACGAAAACGAAACGAGTTCAAGGCACCGAAAGGCACAACAAGCACAAAGATTTTTATGCAAAAGACGCAAGAACCCGCCGGAAACATTTTTCACTTTTTGTGCTTCTTCGTGGCTAAAAAAAGGTAAAATTTGGCCCGCCCAGACGACCTCACCTCAAATAAATGATCGAACCGCAAAGGACATCGTCCGCAACGGACCCGTTTGTAGGCCGGACGCTCGACGACAAGTATCTCGTTGAGGAACCCGTCGGCGCGGGCGGCATGGGCGCAGTCTATCGTGCGCGCCACCTGTCGATGGACCGTCCCGTTGCGATCAAGTTTCTGCATCAGCGGCTGGTCGAAGATGAAGCGGCGCGAAATCGCTTCCAGGCAGAGGCACGAGCGGCGGTAAAGCTGTGTCACCCGAACGCAGTTTCAGTCACGGACTTCGGACAAACTTCGGAAGGCGTCCATTACATCGTCATGGAGTTGCT
>DATNDM010000420.1:0-12967 GCA_035553235.1 Pyrinomonadaceae bacterium
AGCGGTTAAAAAGCATTTCCTCAGTCTCGCTTGCGGGATTTAGTAATCCCACTTTCACAACGCGCGGATTGACGAGTTATTCAATTAAATGAAGTTTGTTTTAGTAATTGTACTCCTGCTTGCCGGTTGTTCG
Organism: Pyrinomonadaceae bacterium; assembly: GCA_035553235.1. Lineage (GTDB taxonomy): Bacteria > Acidobacteriota > Blastocatellia > Pyrinomonadales > Pyrinomonadaceae > PSRF01. Next base: position 134 of record DATNDM010000420.1, read on the forward strand.
AACGTAAATCAAGGGCCAGTCCTGCCTCAAAAAGGAGAACGCATTGCTCAAATCATCTCTACGAACAGTCGCATTTTTGCTTATTGCGGTCGCGTTTCTTTGCGTGCCGGCGCGAGCGCAGTACTCTGTAACGCCGGAGAGTGTGGTACACAGTTTTTATTCGTGGTACTTGCATCAACTCACCATCGAAAATTCGAATCCACTAAAGCAGAAAACGATGATGTTGAAGTACCTGACGCCGCAGCTTTATGCGAACGCGCCGCGGCTCATCCGCCGCATGGACGCGGACATCTTCATCTGCGCACAGGATTGGGACAAAGGTTGGGAAAAGAATTTCAGCGTGAGCACGCCGCAGATCAACAACAACACCGCCACCACAACCGTGATCTTACCGTCCGGTGAAACTGACAAGATCACCATCAACGTCACGCTGCTCAAAACAGCTTCTGGCTGGCGCATCAACAAGCTCGCTTGCGCGAATTGATTAACTAATTTTGAGCTTTTTTGTGCTTCTCTGTGGCTAAATCCGGCTGACGACTCGAGCGCGGCTGGTCATGAGTTTCCCGCATTTCGTCACAGCATCACTCCCGTACACACCGAAGTTGCGCGGGTCTTAACGGTCTTCTGATAGTTTGATTGAACTTTCAGACGAATCAGGAGATTGCCATGCGTACTCTATTACTCATTATCGTCGCGCTTAGCTGTTCGATAGCCAGCGCGCAAGGCCCATCGTCCGAAACAGTCATCCCGCTCGAAGGCCTCGATCCCGTCATGCTGACGCAGGGCAAAGAGGTTCAGGGGGACATGAAGTTCAAAGTGACGCGCGGCCATTTCGAGTACCTCTTTGCGAGCGCGGACAACAAATCTACCTTCGAAAAAGACCCGGCGCGCTACGAGATTCAGTTAGACGGACACTGCGCGCGCATGGGCTCACCCACGGGAGCAAATGCGGATCTTTATTACGTTCACAAGGGCCGCATCTACATCTTCGGCTCCGAAGAGTGCCAAACTCTTTTCAAGGCCGCGCCCGAGAAGTATCTGGAAGTTCCTCCAGCACCCAAAGCGCCCCCGACCGACGAAATGATCAAACGCGGCCAGGAACTCATCGCAAAGGCAGTCGGAGTTTTGGGTGCAGGATCAAAACTGGACCACCTGCAAACTCTCCAACGAACAGAGCTGCGCGGCAATCAGGTCAAGAACATCCTGGCCGTCACTTTTCCTGATTCGTTGCGACAGGAAATCGTGAGGCCAACCTTCACTCTGACCTCGGTCATCACGCCGTCCGAATCATTCATCGTCTACAACAACGCCGCGAGGCCGATGCCGGAAGCAAACCGGACTGCAATTTTCAAGGAGCTTTATCACGATCCACTCTTTCTGTTTCGAGCGAGGACGCAACCGGATTTCAAAGCATGGCTCGCCGGCAGCGAAGATAAGACACTCCAGCGCCTCGAAGTTGAACTGCCTGAGTTCACCACGACGTTAGGAATCGATCCCGCGACCGGCCACATCGTCAACCAGACATACCGAGGACGAGGACCGGGCGGTGTGTTGGGCCAGATTGAGATCAGCTATTCCGATTTCCGCACGGTTGAAGGGTTCTCGTTACCATTCAAGACGACGGCGACTTTTGACGGCCAGCCATTCCCTGCACTGTCAGCAACGATCGAAGCCATCACGATCAACGGCCAGATCGATCCGTCGAGCTTCAAGAAGCCGCAAGCGAAGCAGTAATCATGATCCAGTTGAAGACAAAACTGATCATGTTTATGGCGCTGCTGTTGACGGCCAACACAGCAGCCCGCGCGCAATCGTCTGATTGGGCACAGTGGGGTGGTCCACACCGCAACTTCACCTCGGAAACAAAGGGGCTCGCGACAACGTGGCCGGCCACGGGACCGCGGCGGCTGTGGCAAAGAGAATTGGGCGAAGGATACTCCGGCATCGCGGTTGAACGCGGCATGCTCTTCACGATGTACCGCAAAGGCGAGAACGAAGTCGCGATTGCTCTCGACGCGGCCACCGGCAAAACGATCTGGGAATACAGTTACGCCGCCCCGTTCTCGCCGGAGTATGACATGTCGAACGGGCCTGGCCCACATGCAACGCCTTTAGTTAGCGGCGACCTGGTTTTCACTTCCGGCGCGACCGGCAAGCTGCATTGTCTCGATCGGAAGAGCGGCAAAGTCTTGTGGTCTCATGATCTGCTCAACGAATTTCACGGCACGTTGCGAGTTAATGGTTACTCGTGTAGTCCCATTGCTTACAAAGACAAGATCGTGATGATGGTTGGTGGCCCGTCGAGCGCGCTCGTCGCTTTCAATCGCAAAGACGGTTTGGTGGCGTGGAAGAAACATGACTTCAAGAACTCGACCTCGTCTCCGATCATCATCAATGTCGACGGCCAGGATCAGCTTGTTGCTTTCATGTACAGCGAGATCGTCGGCGTCGATCCAGACAACGGTGACCTGTTGTGGAGTCATCCGCATCCGGTGGAGTTTGGCTTGAACACCAGCACGCCGGTTTGGGGACCGGACAATTTACTGTTCGTTTCGAGTGGATACGGAGGCGGCAGCCGGGTCTTGAAGCTCAGCCGCGCTGGAGACAAAACGAACGTCGAAGAATTGTGGGCAAACAGCCTGATGCGCATTCATTTCAGCAACGCGATACGCGTCGGCGATTTGGTCTACGGCTCGAGCGGAGACTTTGGACCAGCACCGTTCACCGCGGTCGATGTCAAAACGGGAAAAGTTATGTGGCGTCACCGCAGTTTTCCGCGCGCCTCATTCCTGTTCGCTGACGGTCGTTTCATCATTCTCGACGAAGATGGCCATCTGATACTCGCCACCGCGACGCGTGATGGTTTGACGGTAACTTCGAAAGTCGAGCTGCTCACGAATAAAGCCTGGACCGTTCCCTCACTCTCGGGCACTCGCCTCTATGTCCGCGACCGCAAAAACATCATGGCGCTCGAGCTCGGCGCAAAGCCGTCCACAGATTACGCAGAGCATTAAACAAGTCTGCGCAGTCTGCGGATGGCTTTGTGTTGCGAAACCTACTCGATTCGAAGTGGCGCTTTGTTGCTGACTTTGCCGCGGACTGTGACGCTGATGTTCAGGTCGACTGCGGTGGGAAGTGTGTCGGGGAGGCGAACGGTTACTTGCGAGATCCAGGCTAACTCTTTTGCTCGACTCGTTGCCTCAACTGGCAAGTTGAAGAGGTGCTGTTGTGCGTCCTCCGCCTGGACCGTTACGAACGGCGCATCTGCTGGTTCGAGCGCGACGCCGACGAGAAGGAGAGTGATTCGCGTGTGACCGTCGACAGCGAAGTTGTGCGCTGAAAGAACGTGAAAGGGTTCACTCGCCGTCGTCACCGAATCAAGAGCGAGCGCGCGTGCCGTATCCGTCGTGGTGAGTAACTGCGGAACGGGTGGTTCGTTGCCTGCCAGTCGTTGACCGTAAGTGAGATTGTCGATAACTGCGGCAGGTGTCGGCTCCGGAAAATCCAGAGTGATCACCAAACTCTGAATCGGTTGATCAGAGACGAAGCCGACAAACGTTGAGGCGTCAGCCGGGTTCATCATGACGTTCTCGCCAGTGGAAATAGAGACGATCATCGGCGTGCTGAACTGGTCGCAGCCGACCGCAGTCGTACCCGGCGGCAGGAAAATCGTCAGCCGCGTGAATTCGCCCACGCTGTTACCGAGCAGAACTTTGCTCCCCTGCTGAGTACCGATCCCCATCGAACCCGGGTTTTGAAAGACCACTCCATCGATGTTGAACCCATCTGCGGTGTTAACCACGGATTCGAAATCGATGACGTGACGATTTTGTGAAGCAGCGTTGAAGGCGGCTCGATCACGAAAGACTGTTGCGTTGGCGGCGCCGCAGATCACAAGAAGGATCATGCCGGTTCCAAACAGTTTCGCTACGGAACGTAACATAGCGGCTCGACCTCACTTTCTTGTTCATCAGAGGCTTTGCCTCAAAAGTCGGGATGGCGCTTGGGTCGGGTCAGTACAGAGAGCGGTAGCGACCTGGTCGAACCATATTAATCAAAAATCCTTAGAAAAATCGCGTGCTGATCACTGACCAGGTCGCTATCACTCCCTGTACCGACCCGACCCAACACTGATTTCTGACTCTTGAGGCAAAGCTTCCACCAGATACGTAGATTGGTCTTACAGTCCGAAGTGATGGGCCCAACCTCCGCTGTGTGCCTGGGAGTTGGAGGTTGCGCCGCCAAAGATAACAGATCAGGTGGATCAATATCCACGAAAACCCACGCGAGTTGGCCCGTATGATCCGTGGTTAGGTATTATGGGCGATATGAGTACGATTGTTCGTCTCGGCCAGGTTCACGAACTGGCACGGTATCCAGTCAAGTCCATGGCTGCCGTCGCAACCGGCTCCGCCTTTCTTGGCCTGCACGGTTTGCTGGGTGATCGGCGCTTTGCGTTTCGTCGCCTCAACGATAGCAGTGGGTTTCCGTGGCTTTCCGCGAGCCGTCTTCCCGAACTTTTGTTGTATCAACCCCTCGGTCTCGATGAGAACGCGGCAGAGCCGACGCCGAGTCACGTCCGAACACCGGAAGGTGTTGAGCTTGCGATCGGAAGTGCGGAGTTGCAGAACAGCGTGGCGGAGAAGATCGGAAGTGCGGTCGAGTTGATGAAACTGAAGCATGGGATTTTTGATGAGGCAAGCGTGTCGGTGATTAACCTGGCAACGATCGCTGCAATCGGCCGCGAGGCAGGACTCGATCTCGACACGAGGCGCTTCCGGGCGAACATCGTTATCGCCTCGGAGTCGACCGAACCGTTTGTTGAGGACAGTTGGATCGGCGGCCGGTTGGTTTTCGGTAACGCCGAAACAGGACCAATGGTTAGTCTGACGCTGCGTGATCCACGCTGCGTAATGCTCAACCTCGACCCGGATACAGCCCAGCAGGATGGACGCATCATGAAAGCCGCCGTGCGTCTGAACGACAACAACGCCGGCGCCTACGGCACCGTGGTTCGCACCGGCCAGATCAGCGTCGGCGACTCGGTGTGGCTGGCGCTCTGATTAACTGAACTGCTTCTCTGTGCAACCTCTGTGTGCTCTGTGTGTCTCCATGGTTGCTTTGGCCTGAAATCACCACCGAGACTCAGAGAACACAAAGGTTGCACAGGGCTTGCACGAAAGTGGTATTTACAACTCTTTGAAGTCTTCTCTGCGATCTCTGCGTATCTCTGTGAACTCTGCGTAACTTTAGTCGCGAGAAATTTTAGCGCAGAGATCACAGAGATACGCAGAGAAGACTTTAAATCCCGACAGGGACTACTTTTCGTGCAAAGCCGGTTGCACAGAGAAATCTCTCAGACCAGGGCACTACTGTTCCGTGCCTACTCGGGATTATTTACTTTGCGCAGTTGTCAAGACATACTAGCGCTGACCATTGGGGATCCAACAACTCAGTACGCCGAGAGTGACGAGCATGTCGAGCGTTAAACCTTCCCTGTTATTCATAGCTACTCTTCTGTTTCCTGTAATCGTCTTCAGCCAAACGAAGCCGGAGAAAAAGCCTGAACCGCCGGCAGACACGCAGGACGTGATCAAGTTCGATACCTCTATGGTCCAGACGGACGTGATGGTCTTCGACAAGAACGGACAGTTCGTCGATGGTCTAAAACCTGAACAGTTCCAGCTCAAGATCAACAACACGCAGCGGGAAATAACGTTCTTCGAAAAAGTCACATCCGGCTCCGCCCTGGCTGGGCAACCAGCACAGCCCAACTCAGTTGACGCACGCAAACGCGAGGCACAGCGACGCGCAGTCATATTTTTCGTCGACGATCTGCATCTCGCGCCAGACAGTCTCGCCCGCACACAAAAGGCATTACTCGAGTTCATCGATCATCGCATCAGCGAGAACGATCTGGTCGCCATCACTTCGCCCAGCGGACAGATCGGGTTCCTGCAACAATTCACTGCGTCTAAAGACGCGTTGCGTTCAGCCGTTGCTCGCTTGAACTACCGGGCAAATACAAAGCTCGAGACGGGAAAGCCTGCAATGTCCGAGTACCTCGCGATGAGGATTCGCGACGGCGATGAGCAGGCCATGACCTACTACGTCCAGGAGCTGCAAAAGCAAACTTGTTTTCGAACCCGTGGCGGACTGATCTGTCCGGTTGGACCACAGGCTCTCCGGCAAGAAGTCAGGAATCGCGCACAGGAAATCGTGATGGAGTCTGCGCCTGCTACAGAAGACACGCTGCGCCTGCTCGAAGGATTGATGCGCACGGCCGCACAGTTGCCCGGACGCAAACTGGTGTTTGTGATCTCCGACGGGTTTTTCCTGACGGATAAAAAATTCGGTTCGATCGATCGAATCAAGAAAGTGACGGACGCAGCCGGCCGCGCGGGCGTGGTGATTTATACCCTTGACGCCCGCGGCATCGTTGGCGACGCGATCGATTTCAACAGACCGATGGATGAGAAAGGTCTGTTGACAATGGCTTCGATCGGAGAACTCGCGGCGTCGCAGGATGGTCTGAATGCGCTCGCGAAAGACACGGGCGGCCAGGCGTTTCGAAATACAAATCAACCGATGTCGCAGTGGGTCGAAAAAGTGATGGACGAAACGTCCAACTACTACTTGCTCGCGTGGAAACCTGATAACGAAGAGCAGAAGCGCGGCAAGTTCAAACAGATCGAGATCAACGTCGTGGGACGTCCCGATCTCAAGGTTCGTGTGCGTGGCAGTTACTTCAAATCAGCCGCGCTGCCGCTACTGACGACGAAGAAAAAGAAAGACAAGGATCCACTCAAAGCGCGCGACGATGACATGCGGCTCGTAATCGACGCACCTGTTTCGCAAAACGAAATACCGGCAGCACTGGATCTGCACTTCAATCAAATGCCGGGTGTTGGTACCAGCGTCGTCGCCACGATCGCGATCGACGATTCGGCGCTGACGTTTGATCTCACTGACGGCAAGCTCGCGGCTGACGTCGATATCGGCGGCATCTTCTACGACGAAAAAGGCAAACCCATCAACAGCTTCGTCGGCCGTCTGCGAATCTTTCCGAAAGCTTCGACTGCGGTCGATGGCGCAGCTAAACCGAAGCGCTCGATCTACCAATTCAGCACACTCGTGCCCGGCGGTCTCTATCAAGTCAGAATCGGCATCCGTGATTTAAAGAGCAGTAGAACCGGCAGCGCGATGGACTGGATAACAGTGCCGAAGATCTAGTTCTGCTTTCGGGAGCCACAGACTACATAGATCGAGGTTTAGTCTGCACAAAAACTCGCGACATCGCTCTTCTCTGCGCAATCTCGGGTGGTGTCTTAAATTGATCGATTTACTCTGCGTCCTCCGCGTATCTCAGTGTTCTCTGCGTTAAACGGCAACTCAAACGCAGAGGGCGCCGAGATACGCTGAGAACCGCAGAGAACGCGGAGGTTGCGCAGAGAAATCAATAATCGCGAGTTTTTGTGCAAAGCCGTCTGTGGCTAACCTCCGCCACAATCCTTCCTAGTAATTCTGACAGTATTAAATCCCTCAACCGCAGCGATACTTGGAAACAAAACCCAAGTTGAGGTGCGCCATGTCTAATAAAGAAAACGAGAAATTTCGTGATGATCCTTTAGCCGATACCAGCCAGGTGCTGTCGGACGCTGTGCCAACCGGTGTAGATCGCCGTACGTTCTTCATGCGGGCGTCGGTCGTCGCTGCAACCGCGGTCATTACCGGTCGCAGCATTTCCGCGCAAGAGAAAGCTACCCGAGCCACCGCAGACTCGCCGGCCCCGGCACTGGACCCAAACTTGAACGTGGTCCAGAAAGAGAAAGGCCCGGTAATGACGACGATCGACGAGTTCTATAAGGTAGGACCGGGCCCGTCGAGCTCGCACACGATCGGCCCCATGCGTATCACCTACGATTTTTATCAAAGGGCAACGAAACTTCCAGAAGACAAACTGGCCAAAGCAACGGCGCTCAAGGTCCACCTGTTCGGCAGTTTGAGTGCAACCGGTAAGGGCCACGGCACCGAACGCGCGGCGCTTGCCGGAGTCGTCGGTAAAGAACCGGCAACGGTCGATCCCCTGTTTCTCGACAGCCTCCGTGACAAGCCCGACCAGGTGTTCCCGGTGAAGCTCGGTCCGGCAACTTTCAACGTCAGCCTCAAAGACATCATTTACGACGCGACCAAGGGCGACTTCAAACACCCAAACACAATGACCTGCAAGCTCATGGCCGGAGACGAGGTACTGCTCGAGCAGGAGTATTACTCAGTCGGCGGTGGTTTCATCGAGTGGAAGGGTTACACACCGCCGAAGAAAAACGCGCCGAAGTATCCATTCGCCACAATGAAAGAGCTGCGTGCGCACGCCGATAAAAACAAGATTTCCATCGCTCAGGTGATGCTCGCTAACGAGATGTCGATCGCCGGCCGGTCAGAAGAGGAAGTGTTCGCCTTCGTCGACAAGATCATCAACGCCATGGTCGCGACCGTAAAGTCAGGATTGAAGATGTCTGAGGACGACGTCCTGCCTGGTCCAATCAAACTGCACAGCAAAGCGGCGACTGTTTACAAGCGCGCGATGGACGATTCGTATCAGTCAGACCGCGGTATCGGTGCGCTGTCGGCTTACGCGTTGGCGGCATCCGAAGAAAATGGCCGCGGTCATCTGGTGATCACGGCCCCGACCGGCGGCTCCGCGGGCGTGATGCCGGCCCTGGTCTATGGACTCGGTGAAGGTGGTCGCAAGCTGCCGTTGCAGAAGATTCGTGATGGCATGCTTGCGGCGGCGGCGATTGGCTATCTCTGCAAACATCACGCGACGTTGTCTGCGGCTGAAGGTGGTTGCCAGGCGGAAATCGGCGTGGCGTCGTCGATGGCGGCAGCATTGATCGCAACTGCGCACGACGCGGAACCGCGTGTTGTCGAGAATGCGGCGGAATCGGCCCTCGAACATCACCTCGGGATGACCTGCGATCCGGTTGCGGGCTACGTGCAGGTTCCCTGCATTGAGCGCTGCGCATTCGGCGCCGTCAAAGCCTGGACCGCGTATGCCATCGCCAGTAACGAGATCGCGTCACGGCACCGCGTCGACTTCGATGCAACTGTGCAGGCCCTCGCCGAGACGGCCAGGGACATGAACAGCAAGTACAAAGAAACGAGCGAGGCCGGGTTGGCTCTTTCCGTCGTGCTCTGCTGAGCGAAGACATGTTAAGACTCCGTGCCTACATCATCGCGTTGATGTTGACCTCAGTGACGTTAACAGTGGGTTCTGTCTGCGGACAGTCACCAACAACTCGGCCGGATGTCCAGCGGCAGGACGTCGCTGCTACGCAATCCAAACCGGTCAAACCAGAGAACAAAATCACAACTGTGGGATCACGTCCGGACGACCTGCAAAGCGAAGTCGATAACTTGAAAGCTGAGAACGCAGTGGTTCGCGACCTGCTTCGTAAGATGGAAGAGCAGCAGAAACTCCTGCTCGAGCAGGTGGACCATTTGCAGCAACGGCTTGATGGCGGTGCGAGCGCGACTGTGCAGCCCGCGACGCAGTCACAAGCAGCGGCGGCCGTGGTGCCGTTAACCGATGGCACGAATCCGGAGGCGCCTCCGGATTCACAAAATGGTTCGCCGCCGCCCGCACGCGCTGCTCCTGACGGGCCAAACGGCGGCTATTACGACGATGGCATTGTTCTCTGGCAAACGTCTGAAGACGCGCCAATTCCATTCCTGATCAAGTTCACAAACACTACCCAGGTTCGCTATCTCAACACGCTTTCAGTTAATGACACTTTCACTGATCATTTGGGCGTTGTCCGTGAGGTGCATAAACGGAATGACATCACCGTAAATCGCTCGATGTTCGTCTTCAACGGCTACATGTTCGACAAGCGGGCACGCTATAACCTCACGGTCTGGACCTCCGCAGGGGCCGCATCGATCGTTGTGGCCGGGAATGTCGGCTGGCAATTTAGTAAGGCCCTCACGATCACTGGAGGCTACACTGGCGTTCCAGGCAGCCGATCGCTGGTTAACACGTTCCCGTTTTTTACGGCCACCGATAGGACCATGGCTGACAACTTCTTCCGCCCCAGCTTCACGCAGGGAATCTGGGCCAACGGTGAACCGAAGAAAGGGCTTAATTATCTGGTGTTCGTCGGGAACGGTCTTAATACGCTGAATATCTCGGCCACGAAGATCGATACGCACCTCGCGCTTTCCGGCAGTGTGTGGTGGGAGCCGCTGGGAGATTACGGACCGCCCAGCCGATCACGGAACATGTACGACGATTACTTCGCTTCGGACAAAGTTCGGATTCGTCTTGGGACGTCTTTTACGAGATCTCGAGAAGACCGTTTTTCAAATCTCGATCAATCAAGTCCGGAGAATACTTCGCTTCACAATTCAGACGGTGTGCTTACCTTCTCGACGGGTGCATTTGCGCCTGGTGTAACTGTCGATAAGGCCACTTACCGCATGTGGGCAATTGACGGCGGAGTGAAATGGAATGGGTTTGCGGTCAACGGACAATACTATTTTCGTTGGCTCAACGACTTTGAAGCTGACGGCCCGCTTCCGCTCTCGTCCACATTCGATCACGGTTTTGAATTGTCAGGCGGCAAATTTGTCATCCCTAAGACATTGATGCTGTACGTTCGCGGGTCAGCGGTGTTCGGGCAGTTTGGCGACTCTCATGAGTATGCGGGTGGTCTCAAGTGGCATTTCCTGCCGACCGAACGTTTGTGGCTCAGCGCCGAGCTCATGCGCGTTCAGAGAGTTCCCTATAGCGGAGGCTTTACTCCGTATACCGCAGGTATGACAGGCTGGGTGCCGATGGTCCAGACCGTCCTTGCCTTTTGACGTTCCCCCTCCAGACACAAGAACGAACAGGTCTAACCAACCCATCTTACGTCCCACTCTGAATCTGTTTTTGTGCTTTTTGTGCCTTTTCGTGGCTACCCATTCTGTGTTGACAGCCAATTTCGGCTCTAGTAGATTGTGCCCGCTTTAACGACGACAACAAGGAAGTTCACAAGGTCGTCGCGTGTTATGCAACGCGACGGAAATGTGGGTGGGTATGGTCACAACGCCCTTTGATCACTCCTATCCTTCCTCTTTCTCACACTAGGACCGTCCAGATCATAAGGAGACAATCATGAAACGTAGCAAGCTGTTTCTCTTTGCCGGGTTGTTGATTACAGCCCTGGCTGCCACCACAATTATGCTGCGGTCGACGTCGGCTGCCGCGGTTGGACCATCGGTCTCGGGCCACGGAACTATCCTGCTCCAGAACACGAAGGGGAAAACCGTCCGAAGACAGTTTTCTTTCAATGCCAGGGTAGGGTCAGACGGGACCGTTCAGGGATCCGCGATAATTCACAATCCCTCGTTTGATCCAAAGTATGACGCTCACTTCGACATCACCTGCCTGCAAGTCGTCGGAAACCGCGCCAGCTTCGGCGGCTCCGTCAAGAAGACGAGTGATCCGGTTTTCAACGACGAGTTTGACGCCGCTTTCTTCACTGTTTTTGATAACGGCGAACCAGGCGCAGGCAACGATACGATCAGCGAGATCTTCTTCGATAACGTGGTCGAGCCCAGTGCGTGCCAGTTTATCGGCGCTGATGATTTCCCGCAGATACCGATTGAGTCAGGTAGCGTACAAGTAAGACCATAACCGTGTTTACTCTTCATCCACAGATTGCGCAGATGCGGGTGTAATCTGTGGATGAGAAACTCCTTGACAACCGCAGATCTTAGGCATAGAAATACTCACCCAGTCTGTTTGTCACCCCCAACAATCAAGAATCTCAACTTCCCGCGCCTAATCACCTCCTAATCACCTAAAGGAGTGTTCAAATGAATTCAGCTCGCAGAATCCAAATCGGTCTTGGTCTATTTATCGTGTTGCTCTGCATGTCGCGCGTGGGCAATGCACAGACAACGTGTGCTGCGCCGTGGAATTCCACTTCGGTCTACACCGCCGGCATGCAGGCAAGCCTCAACGGAATCAACTACACGGCGAACTTCTGGACGCAGGGTCAAAGCCCCGCCACTAATAACGGTGGACCAGGCAGCGGCCAGCCGTGGACCAGCAACGGCACGTGTAGCGGATCGGGAGGTGGCGGCGGTGGTGGCTCGTGCGCGCCAACCTGGAACTCGACCACTGTTTACACCGCCGGCCAGACGGCAAGTCTTAACGGCGTGAATTACCAGGCAAACTTCTGGACGCAGGGCCAGAACCCTTCGACAAACAATGGTGGACCAGGCAGCGGTGCGCCATGGACCATTCTCGGGACGTGCAGTGCGTGCACTACGGTGCCGAGTGTACCGACAGGATTGCAAGCCTCGGGAACGACCAGTAACAGCACGAACCTGAGTTGGACCGCAGCCACAGTCGCCGTCAACTGCGTTTTGACCGGCTACACTGTCTTTCAAAATGGTGTGGCGGTCGGCACGACGAGTAGTCCCAACATCACGATCACGGGCTTGTCCCCGGTCACGACCTATAGTTTCAGAGTTGCAGCCAACGACGCTGCGGGAAGTTCCGCGCAGAGCTCCGCGATCAACGTAACCACGCTGAGTGGTCCACCACCGCCGCCGCCGTCGGCGAAAGTGTTCGCGCCTTACGTCGACATGGGTCTGACTGTCGATTGGCAACTCACAACGATTCAACAGCAATCCGGAATCAAGGTCTTCACTTTGGGATTCGTAGTAGGTAATGGCGGCTGCACCCCGACGTGGGGCGGTGTAGGCGCCACAGTCGCGAACGACACGCTGCCAAATGGCACCACGATACTTTCGCTCGTCCAGGGCGTACGTGCTGCCGGC
>DATNDM010000421.1:0-2212 GCA_035553235.1 Pyrinomonadaceae bacterium
CGCCGACATTCGCATCGCACGCAGAGGCGCAGGCAAAATGGGATTGCCGGAAGTGTCGCTCGGCGTGCTTCCGGGAACGGGCGGCACACAGCGCCTCGTGCGGATCGTAGGAAAGTCAAAGGCGATCGAGTTGATGGCGACGGGACAGTTGTTCGACTTTGAGCGTGGTCTCGAGCTCGGTATCGTGAATCAGATCTTCGAAGCAGAACGGTTTGCCGAGTTGGTCCATGAATACGCGCGCCAGTTCACGCAGCCGAACAAAGCCGCGCACGCAGTCGGCCGAATCAAGCGAGCCGTGCAAACCGGATCCGAAATTCCATTCGAATCCGCCCTCGCGCTCGAACGTGAACTACAGCAACAGCTCTTCCAATCCGAAGACGCGAAGGAAGGTCTTGACGCTTACGTCAACAAGCGCAAACCCGAATTCAAAGGACGCTGATGTACGAGCACATTCAAGTCGCCGAAGCTGAAGGCATCGTCACGATCACGCTGAATCGTCCGGACCGATTGAATTCGTTTATCGGCCACATGCGTCGCGATCTCGCGGAAGCACTCGAGCATGCAGGCAGTGATCGCAATGTTCGCGTCCTGATCATCACGGGCGCGGGCCGCGCGTTTTGCGCGGGCGGCGATATCGCGTTCATGGCGGAGTTGATGCAGCGACGCGATGCGGAAGAGTTCTCGCGCATACTAGGCGCCGGTCGCCGAGTGATTCTCGCCATTCGGCAGATGACGAAGCCAGTGATCGCCGCTGTCAATGGTCCAGCTTCGGGCGCGGGCTGCAATCTCGCGCTTGCGTGTGACCTGCGCATCGCGTCGACGACCGCGACGTTCAGCCAGTCGTTTGCGAAAGTCGGGCTTCATCCTGACTGGGGCGGCACGTATTTCCTGCCGCGACTCGTGACGCCGAACAAAGCGTGCGAGATGTTTTTTCTCGGGGAGTCGATCGATGCGGAGGAAGCTTTGCGAATCGGAATCGTGAATCAAGTCGTCGCGCCGGAAGATCTCGAAAGCGCAACGCTGCAACTCGCCGAGCGCTTACGAGCAGCACCGCCGATTTCGCTGGCCGCGGCAAAGCACGCGGTCTACATGAGCCAGGCTGCCGAGTTGGAAACGATGCTGCGTTACGAGACTGAAGCGCAGTTGCGTTGTTTCGATTCCGACGACGGTCACGAAGGCATCCGCGCGTTTTTGGAGAAACGCGAACCGCGATTTACTGGACACTAATCCCGTTCTCAATCGTGTCATCCGTGGTTAAAACAGCTCTGATCACTGGCGGCGGCCGTGGCATCGGTCGCGCGATCGCACTCGCCTTCGCACGCGAAGGCATCCGTATCGCCGTCGCGGCGCGCACTGCCGAACAGGTCGAACAAGTCGCACATGAGATTGGCAACGGGGCGATCGCGGTCGTCTGCGATGTCGCTGATCCGGAAAGCGTCGTGCAGATGTTTGAGCGAGTTGGCGACGTAGATATCCTCGTCAACAACGCGGGGGTCGCGGAGAGTGCGACAGTCGTCAACACCACCGACGAGCTCTGGCACAAACATCTCTCGATCAATCTCTCCGGCACGTTCTACTGCACGCGCGCGGCGCTGCCGGCGATGCTGAAGAAAGGCTGGGGACGCATCATCAACATCGCCTCGATCGCGGCCAAAACCGGCGCGCCGTACATCGCCGCGTATTCCGCGTCGAAGCACGGTGTGTTGGGACTGACGAAATCGATCGCGCTCGAAGTGGCAAACGCGGGGATCACCGTCAACGCGATCTGTCCGGGTTATGTTGATACTGAGATGGTCTCGCGCGGCGTCGAGCGCATCACCTCTCGGACCGGCCGCACCGCAGAAGAGGCTTTGGACACGCTGAAAAAGATGAGCCCGCAGAACCGCCTCGTGACACCCGAGGAAGTCGCCGCTCTAGCTCTCCTCCTCGCTTCCGACGCAGGCCGCGGAATCACCGGACAAGGCATCAACATCGACGGCGGCACGGTACCGTTTTAGCCGCTGATTTATGCGGATAAACGCTGATCTGCGTCACTCCGCGTTAATCCGCGGCTAATTGATAAACCAACCTGATCGGCAAGCCCATGATATTGAAGTAATCCCCCTCAATCTCTTCAATGAAGAGCGACGCCTTGCCCTGTATCCCGTAAGCGCCCGCCTTCCCGAACGGCTCGCCCGTCGCGATATACCACTCAATCTCCTGCTCGCTCATC
>DATNDM010000422.1:0-4276 GCA_035553235.1 Pyrinomonadaceae bacterium
GCCTTGCACGAAAAGTCGTTTTCGGACTTCTTCTCTGTGCAACCTCTGTGTTCTCTGTGTCTCTGTGGTTGTTTTTTTCGAACAATTCTTAACCACAGAGACACAGAGAACACAGAGGTTGCACAGAGAAGAGCCAGGAAACAGACTTTTCGTGCAAAGCCCCTTAGAGACATTGCATGAAGCCCGCGCCGGAAAAACATCCTGAAGTTGTGTATCGCCGCCCAACGGATCCGAATTCAGGCGGATCTGGTGAGCGACAACGTCGTGGATATGCGCCGGCGATCGCACCGCTCATAGTAGGCTTTCTCCTACTCTTAGGCTTGATTGTTGCGCTGGGATTGAAAAGCGCAAACAAGATGGTCGGAGTTGGTGAGTTTACACGCCACCGTGCGCTTGATTATTCCGCCCGTCTCGATTTGCTTTTAGACCTGCGACTTAAATTTGCGCAATTAGACAACGAAGCTAGAACACGTCATCGCGAAGAATCAGCCCGAGAACTTAAACCGCCTTTCGACATAAAGCTCAATAAGGCGCGAGAAGAAGCTAAAGCCGCGATGGCTTTGCTGAATCATCCGCCGCTCTCCGAGACCGAGAGTTGGATCGCGCTCTACAAAGATCTTGAGTCGTACTTGAAAATTACAGAGGACCCACGGCGCTATGGTCTCGACGGCTATGAAAGCTTCAGAAGAATCGATTCCGAACTAACTGACCTCTACAACGCACAACTGGCTGACCGGGAGAACATCATAAAAGAAGTGGATTTTTGGCAAAGCGAGGGGCGACGATCAATAAATCGATGGACGGTAGTAGCGCTTCTTGTGGGTGCACTTGTAGCGATCGGAACAATGTGGCAAGTTCAGCGGCACTTCAGCGCCATGCGTCGCAGCGTCTTCGAAACGCGCCGCGAACGCACGTTTGTCACTCAACTGCTCGAAGGAATGGTGAGTGCCGTCGCTGCGATCGACAACGACGATCACATCCGTAGCGCTAACGCCGCCTTCTTCCGGATCTTTCCGAACGCCAGTATCGGCGCATCTGTGCTCGAAAAGCTCGGACCGGACGACGCCATGAAGATGTTGGAGACGGTGACTGCCATTCGCGTCAAACGCGCGACTTATCACGGGCGGCTCATCGCGCAGGTCGAAGACGAAGACAAAGCATTCGACGTTTACTCATCGCCGCTCGCGATCAACGGCGAACCCGGACAGATCGTGACGCTGGTCGACGCCACTGAAGCGGCCGCCGCGGAACGCACGCTGCGTCGCAGCGAATCACTGGCTGCGGTGGGCCAGGCGACGACGCAGGTCGCGCACGAGATTCGCAATCCACTCGGCAGCATTCGTCTCGGCGTCTCGATGTTGCGCGACAGTGTTTCCGATCCTGATGCGTTGAATACGATCGAGCTCGTCGAACGCGGTATCAAGCATCTCAACAAGCTCGTCGTTGACGTCACACAGTTCTCGCGTCAGAAAGAGCTGGAGCGATCGGAAGTCGATTTACACGAATCGCTCGAGCGCAGTATCGATCTCGTCACTGAAAGAATTGCCGAGAAAAACACGACGGTGGAGAAGCAGTTCGCTGCCGGAAAGATCGTGGGCCAGTGGGATCCGTACCAGTTGCGGCAAGTGTTTGTGAACGTGATCGCGAACGCTGTCGACGCGAGCCAGGAAAATTCCGAGGTGCTGATCTCGACGGAACTGGTCGCGCCCGAAACTAACGGCGATGGGCAGCCGGCTCGCGGCTACGCGCGCATCACGATCGCGGACCACGGCAAAGGAATGGACAAAACCACGCGCGATCGGATCTTCGAACCGTTCTTCTCGACGAAGAAACGCGGCACCGGACTCGGCCTCGCAATCGTGAAGCAAATCGTCGAACAACACGGTGGCCGCATCAGCGTCACCAGTGAGCTCGGACAGGGTTCCAAGTTCAAGATCGACCTGCCTGTTTGAAATAATCACTCGCCGGATCTTTTGCGCAAAAGTTTGACAAAACATCATTGACGCAAATTGATCTTGGGACTATTCTACGCCCTCGCAAAACCTGCTGACTCAAACTCGGTACCCCCCTAGTCCGTTGTCGAGAACCCTCTCGACCCACCTGATCGACGGAGGCTAATCATGGCAGACGACAGAATAAAAATTCTTGAAGAGCGATTGACCCGTATAGAAGCTGCGTTAACCCAGCGACCCACTACTGTTTCTCATATCCCTGGCGGAGGCGTCGTTGATCCGGCGGCGTTTGCCGCGAGCCAACTACAGTTCACCAGGCCGATACCCTCGCCCGTTGTTGACCCTGCTCCGTGGCCTTATGGAGGTTGGGGAGGTTGGGGACGGCCTCGCTGGCCGTATCCCATCGTTGATCCGTTACCATACCCGCATCCGGTCGTAGACCCTGCTCCCTGGCCGAGTCCGGTAGTTGATCCGGCAGTGTTTTCGCAAACGCTTGCTGCCGCCGCGCTCGGACGCCTGCGACCCACCGGCGGAGATCCACCGCCACCAGACCTGAGCCGGTTATCAGTTCAACAACTTGAAGCCACCATCCACACGATTAGCGCCGAGAGAGCACGCCTCGATGCGATGGAGGCAATGGTCAACAAGCAAATAGAAACGCTGAAGAAGCAGCAAGGTAATCAATAGCTGGCGCGGCTTTGCCTGAAAAGTCGTCACACATGCTCTTCTCTGTGCAACCTCTGTGTTCTCTGTGTCTCTGTGGTTGTTTTTACGAACGATTTTTTAACCACAGAGACACAGAGAACGCAGAGGCTGCACAGAGAAGAAGCTCGATACGACTTTTTGTGCAAAGCCGTGGAGCAGACAGTATCTCTCTAGAAACGGAGGTCAGTGATGCGAAATCTGCCATCCCTGCCGGTGCAAATACCCGTATGCGAGCCAACAGGCCGCCCACAAAAGGTCCTGCTGATCGGTTTTCAGGACCAGGACAATCTCGGATTGCGTTACCTGATGTCGACCGTGAACACCTCGGGCCACGAGGCGTCCATCATGACTTATCGTTCGGATGCCGACAAAATTCTTCAGCGCATTCGTCACGATCGGCCGGACGTGGTCGGCTTCTCGCTGATCTTTCAATACATGGCCCCCGACTTTGGCCAGGTCATTGAAGCGCTGCGCGCCGCCGGAGTAACCGCGCATTTCACGATGGGCGGGCACTACGCCAGCTTCGAGCCCGCGGAAATTCTCAGGCGCATTCCCGGCCTCGATTCCGTCGTGCGCTTCGACGGCGAAATCACGCTCGTCAAATTGCTGAACTGCTTGAGCACCGGCTCGGAGTGGCGCGGTCTGCCCGGTATTGCTTTTCGGAACGATGATGGCGAAGTCAGCGTCGCACCACTCGCGGCCGTAGTGGAAGACCTGGACCTCCTGCCCTGTCCTGATCGGCGGTCGATTGATTACGAAGGTCATCCGATGCCGACTGCTTCAGTTCTCGGCAGCCGCGGTTGTCCCTGGGACTGTTCTTTTTGCAGCATTCGACCGTTCTACGAGGAGCAAGGTGGTCCATTGCGTCGCCTCCGAGCGCCCCGCGCCGTCGTCGATGAGATGATCGATCTACATCGCAATCGCGGTGTTCCGATCTTTCTGTTTCAGGACGACGATTTCCTGGCTGGGGGACGGAAAGCCAAAGAATGGGCGATGGAGATTGCGGATCTGATCGTTGCAGAGGGTCTGACCGGCCAGATGGCGTTCAAGATCAGTTGCCGCTCAGATGAGATCAACGAAGACGTCATCGAGCGTCTCATCGCAGGCGGGTTAACTCACGTCTACATGGGCGTCGAATCAGGTGACGAAGAAGGGTTGATCAATATGAGCAAGCGCCTCAAACCGGAGGCACACTTGCGAGCCGGTCGCATTCTGAGAAGCTTCGACTTGTCTTTCGACTTTGGTTTCATGCTCGTCGACCCTTATTCGACGTTTCGCAGTATTCGCCAGCAGGTAACTTTCCTCGAAGAGTTCATCGGCGACGGCTGGACGGTCGCGCCGTTCTGCCGGATGTTGCCTTACGCGGGCACGCCCATCAAGCGCCGGCTTGAAGCGGAGGGACGATTGCTCGGCACGTCGTTCGATCCTGACTACCGTTTTCTCGATCCCAAACTGGACCTGTTTTACGACTGGATGGTGAAAACCTTCTACGAAAGAAACTTTACCAATCAAGGGTTGTGTCACATCCTGCGCGGTCTGCTCTTTGAAGCACATCTCCGGCTGCCTTCACCGAATCCGGTTTCGGAAGCGCAAAAGAATTATCTTCACTACCTCACCGC
>DATNDM010000423.1:0-3837 GCA_035553235.1 Pyrinomonadaceae bacterium
TCTTTCGCCATCTGCAACAGCGCGTAGAGATGCGTCAGCGACGAGTGGACTTGACCGTCAGACATCAGCCCCAGCAGGTGCAACGCTTTGCCGCGCGTCTTGGCGTGGTCCATCGCCTCGAGCAAAACTTTGTTACGGAAAAACTCGCCCGTCTCAATCTCGTGATCGACGAGCGACACGTCCATGCGGATGACGCGTCCCGAGCCGATGTTGAGATGTCCGACTTCTGAGTTTCCCATCACGCCCGCAGGCAGACCGACGCGCGATCCGTGCGCCTCGAGTAGCGTCTGCGGGTATTTTTCGACGAGTTCGTCGTAGAAAGGTGTGGTCGCGAGTGCGATCGCGTTTCCTTCATGTGAAGCCGAGTAGCCCCAGCCGTCGATAATAATCAGGGCCAGCGGCCCACGCTTCTTAGACATAAGTTTTAACCACAAAAAAGCACAAAAGTCGCAAAAGATAAAAACCCTTATTCAAGCGGAGGCACGTAGAATATTTATTTAGCCATTTGGCTGATTAGCAGCTGCTTTTGTGTTTTTTGTGCCTTTGTTTGGCAACGATTGATGAAAAGCTTTGCGGCCGGGAAAACGCGCGGCGCCGCGCAGATCTTCTTCGATGCGCAGAAGCTGATTGTATTTGGCGATGCGATCCGTGCGCGACAGCGATCCGGTTTTGATCTGCCCGGCATTAGTCGCGACTGCGAGATCCGCGATGAAGGGATCCTCGGTTTCACCCGAGCGATGTGAGATGATCGT
Source organism: Pyrinomonadaceae bacterium (assembly GCA_035553235.1). GTDB lineage: Bacteria > Acidobacteriota > Blastocatellia > Pyrinomonadales > Pyrinomonadaceae > PSRF01. The sequence goes on from DATNDM010000423.1 coordinate 753, forward strand.
GGTGAGACGGTTTCGCTGCGCGAGCTCGATACAATCGAGCGTCTCCGTGAGCGTGCCGATCTGGTTGACCTTGATCAGAATCGAATTCGCAACACCGAGATCGATTCCCTTCTGCAGGAAGATCGTGTTGGTAACGAACAGATCGTCTCCGACAAGTTGCACCTTGTCGCCAATCTCATCAGTCAACAACTTCCAACCCTTCCAATCATTCTCAGCCATGCCGTCCTCGATCGAGATGATCGGATACTGCTCAGACCAGTGCTTCCAGAACGCCACCATTTCTTCACTCGACAACTTTCGCTTGTCACTCTTTTTGAACACGTATTTCTTACCGTCGTAAAACTCACTCGCCGCCGGATCCAGCGCAAGCAAACAATCGGCGCCGGGCTTGTAACCCGCTTTCACAATCGACTCGAGAATCGTCTCAACCGCTTCTTCATTCGACTTCAGGTTCGGCGCAAACCCACCTTCATCGCCAACGCTCGTCGCATATCCTTTACTCTTCAATACCGACTTGAGCTGGTGAAAAATTTCAGCGCCGGTGCGCAGGGCTTCGCTGAACGACTCCGCGCCGCACGGCACGACCATGAATTCCTGAAAATCGACGTTGTTGTCAGCATGTGCACCGCCGTTCACGATGTTCATCATCGGCACCGGCAACGTGCGAGCGTTTGGACCACCGAGATAGCGGTACAGCGGCAGCTCGAGTTGCATCGCCGCGGCGCGTGCCGTCGCCATCGACACCGCGAGCAAAGCGTTTGCCCCAAGCTTTGATTTGTTGGGTGTTCCGTCGAGCTCGATGAGCGCGCGATCGACTTCGGCCTGGTCTAATGCGTCATAGCCCTGCAACGCCGGGGCGATGACCTCATTGACGTTTCGAACTGCCTTCAAAACTCCCTTGCCGCCATATCGCTTCTTGTCGCCGTCGCGCAGCTCGACTGCTTCGTTCTCACCGGTTGAAGCGCCCGAAGGAACCGCGGCACGTCCGATCACACCCTCTGCCAAAACTACTTCTGCTTCCACGGTAGGATTACCGCGCGAATCAAGTATTTCCCGTGCTTGAACGTGCTCGATCCAGCTCATCCGTCGTTTCCCCTTCTCCATTGGTTTGTAAAATTTCAAGCTTCACGCGCATCACGCGACGCTTCTCGACTCGCTCGACTTTGAAAACAAGGCCATCGTGCTGCACGACTTCTCCAGGCTTCAACACGTGCCCTGCTTCCGTCATCAGGAACCCTCCGACAGTTGTGTACGCCTCTGACTCAGGCACGGAGAGTTTCAGCCGTCGATTGAGATCGCGCACGGCCAGTCCGCCGGCCAGCAAATAATTACTCTGATCAATCGCAGTGATCTGCTCGTTCACTTCTTCGTCGTGTTCGTCGGAGATCTCGCCGACGATCTCTTCGAGCAGATCCTCGAGCGTGATGATGCCTTCAAGCCCGCCATGCTCGTCGACCACGAACCCGAAATGCATCTTGGCTTTCTGCATCTGCCGCAGTACATGCTCGAGGCGCGCGGTATCGACAACGTACATCGGCGGTTGCAGTACGTCTTCGAGTTTGAAGCTGTCTGGATGCAGCAGGTACGGCATCACGTCTTTGCTGTGAATGAAGCCACACACATCGTCAAGCGATTCGCGATAAACGGGTAGACGCGAGTAACGATGCTGCTCGAAAGCTTTCGTGATCTCTTTGAGACTGGACATGCTCGGAATCGCAGCCATCTCCGTCCGCGGCACCATCGCTTCACGGACCACCGTGTCAGAAAACTCGAACACGCGATGTATCAGGCGTCGCTCTTCCGCGCGCAGGTGGCCGCTTTCGCGCGAGATGTCAACGAGCTTGCGCAGTTCTTCTTCCGTGTAGGTCGAAGCGTGTTCCGCGGTTGCTTGTATGCCGACAAGACTGACAGTGCGCGCGCTGGCCCAATCGAGCGCGCGTATCGGCAGACTACAAACGCGATAGAAGAGTTGTAATGGAAGCGCGATGGCCAGTGCGACTCGTTCGGCGCGCGCGAGACCCATCAACTTCGGCGCCTGTTCGCCGAGCACGATGTGCAGCGCAGTGATGATGACGAAGCCGATGGCGAACGCGATGCCGTGTCGCAGCGTGTCTGAGAGTCCTGACAGTGGAGATTCGAGCAGTCGCGCGATCGCGGGTTCACCGATCCAGCCCAGCGCGAGTGAAGCGAGTGTGATGCCGAGTTGGCAGGCTGACAGGTATGCGTTGAGGTTTTGGAGCAGGCCCATGAGCCGCTTCGCTGAGCGATTGCCTGAGGCGGCGAGAGTCTCGATACGTGATGAGCGCACGCCGACGAGTGCAAACTCTGCGGCCACAAAAAACCCGTTAGCTGCGACCAGCAAGAGAACAGCGAACAGTTTTACCGCGATCATCATGTGGGGCGGAGATCATAGCACGGAGAGGGCGTAACCACAGATTTCACCGGTGTCATACTGATCACCGCTGATCCGTATCACATCAGTGAAATCTGTGCTTAAGTGCTACTTTTAGTGGCCAAGTGTGGCGCCGGCAGCACGAGCGCGGATCGGGCGCCGGTCATGCTTGGAGTGAGCACGTGCGAGTGCCTGATCGACACGCGGTTCGATATTGCACTCGGGCTGGCGGCAAACTGCGGCCAACTCGGAGACTACGAGATAACGAGAACGTTCGAGCATTCGCTGTTCGCGGAACGAGAGGGGTTTGATATTGCTGAGATAAGTTAAATGCTTGAGTACATCGGCCACCTCGAAGATGTCGCCGGTGCGCATTTTCTCAGAAAATTCCTTAAACCGATCTTTCCAGTCATTAGCGGGGGAAGTGAAATCATCTGCTAGCGCTTTGAAAAGCATGTCGCACTCACCGGATGAGATGGGCGAGCGCAGTCCCACTTCTGAAGCATTTGTTACGGGAACTAAGACCACTGAATTATTAGCAGCAAGACGAAGCGTATAAAAGGGCAGGAGTGTTGAGCCGATTTGCTTCTGTTCTATTTGCTCGATGGTCCCGATTCCATGATTCGGGTAAACGACTTTCTGGCCGACTTTGAAGCCCACCATGCACCTCCATCGAATTTGAAAATATCAGAC
>DATNDM010000424.1:0-2898 GCA_035553235.1 Pyrinomonadaceae bacterium
GCCGGAAGGCTTTGAATTGCTGGTCCAACGGGGTAATTCTCTTGGCGAGCGTCTGTGCAATGCGACGGACGATCTTTTGAAACAAGGTTACGGTGCGGTGTGTTTGATCAATTCAGACAGCCCTAATTTGCCGAAGTCGATACTGATTCGAGCGATCGAGAGGCTCGCTGCCGACGGCGATCGAGTCGTGCTGGGCGCGGCGGAAGACGGGGGCTACTATCTCATCGGCCTGAAGCATGCGCACCGGAATCTTTTCAATGAAATTGCCTGGAGCACTTCGGACGTGCTCGCGCGCACGAAACAACGAGCAGCCGAGATCGATCTGCCGGTTGAATTGCTGCCTACCTGGTACGACGTCGACGACGCGGAAACACTCGATCGACTTTGTGAAGAACTGTTCGTAACGCCAGCTTCGAACGGCGCTTATCCCGCGCCGCACACGTGCGCCTTCCTCGACTCGATAATCAAAACGGAAGGACCGCAACGAATCTGTCCGAAACTGTTGGGCCAGGTCTGACGACGTCTCGTGCAACCAAGACCGTACACTTCCGTCATTATTGCCGCTCTGAATGAAGAAGCAGCGATCGGCAAGGTGATCGAATCTGTGCCGAAAGATCTGGTCGACGAGATCGTGGTGGTTGATAACGGCAGCACGGATCGAACGGCGGAAGTTGCGAGCGCGGCGGGTGCGCGCGTCGTTAACGAGAACATTCGTGGATACGGGCGCGCATTTCGTGCTGGACTGCGCTCAATCTCACCTGAATGTGAGATCGTGGTGTTGCTCGACGGCGATGGTAGCGATTATCCCGAAATGATGGACCGGCTGGTCACGCCCATAGTCGAAGGCAAAGCCGATTTTGTAATCGGATCGCGCACACGCGGGAATCGCGAAAGCGGCAGCATGAACTTTCACCAGGTGGTTGCCGGATACATGATTGGTTTCATTCTCCGGATGCTGTACGGCGTCCACTCCACCGATATGGGACCATTCCGCGCGATTCGGCGCGACACGTTAGAAAAGCTTGCTCTGCGCGAAGAAACGTATGGGTGGCCGTTGGAGATGCAGATGCGTGCCGCGCGCGCGCGTGTGCGGACATTGGAAGTGCCTGTTGATTATCGACGACGAGCCGGAGGGCGATCAAAAATCGCGGGGACCGTGCGCGGCTCAGTGTTGGCGGCCACACGCATTCTCGTCACACTGGCGCGCATCGCGATCCAGAAAAAGTAGCCACAAAAAGGCACAAAAAGCACAAAGAAGAAATCCGCTGATGAAAGAACTTTGTGCTTTTGAGCTTTGAGTTCTTTGTGGTTCTACTTTGTGCCTTTTGTGGTTACCAGAGCGGAGAGTTGGGATAACGACGAGCTAAGAGCGCATCGACTCCCCACTTGCGTCCCGCGGCTCCAACTAGCAACGAGAGTGCGACGATCATCGGCATCAGGAGTTCCCAGATCCAGGCGGTGCCCCATTCCGCGACCCAGAGCGTCGTGAGAAACAACAACGCGACGAGGGCTACGGGCCGCGTTAACAGTCCGATAAACAAAAACACACCGACAGTAATCTCAGTAAAGCCCTGCATTGGACCAGCAAGAGTCGCGTGACCCGCCATCAAGGCCATAATGCTTTTCAGCAGTTGTGGCGCGTGGCCCTTCTCGATGTAGTAGTTAATCAACCCTGAATAACCGCTCGGACTATAAAGGCCCTTCCGCAGGTTCTCGAAGAACACCGAGATAAAAAGACATCCCAATCCAATACGCGTAATCGTCAGCGCACATTGAGCACGGTGGTTCGGCACATCATGCAGTGATCTACTCATTTCGTCCTCCTGTCGGGTTAACTGTCTTAGTCAAACGAAGGAACGCTTCTTCCAGGCTCTCTTGTGCCGGCGTTAACTCATAAACCTTGATACCGTTTCCGACGAGGAGAGCGTTCACGGCCGCAAGCTGTTCGGCGTCCGCGTCAATCCGCAAAAACGCCGCGCCATTTTTGCTCACCGAGAGATTAGGTTGTTTGCTCAGTAGATCAAAGGCTCCCGCGAGATTGTCGACGCGAACTTTATACAGGCTCGTGGGAGATATTAGCGCCTCCGGTCCACCTTCATACAGCAGCCGGCCTTCGTGAATGATGCCAACGCGATTGCAAAGTTGCTCGATCTCCGTGAGGAGATGACTCGACAGCAGGACAGTTAACTTCATTTCCTCGCGCAGACGTCGAATCAGGTTGCGTGTCTCGTGTATGCCCTGCGGATCGAGACCGTTGGTCGGTTCGTCAAGAATAATGAGCTCAGGAGTCGGTAAGAGGGCCTGTGCAATTCCGAGTCGCTGCCGCATGCCGTACGAATAAATCTTCACTGGATCGTGGGCGCGGTCGCGCAAGTCTACGATCTCGAGCACTTCCTCGACGCGCTTGTTTTGGACGCCGCCGGACAACGAAGCAAGCAGTTGCAGATTTCGGCGGGCGGAAAAGTTCTCGTAGAACGCCGGCGTTTCGATGATTGCGCCGACGCGTGAACGGGCCTTCAGATACTCCCAACTCGACGCTCGCACCGGAAATTTGATCACGCCGGAAGTCGGTTTTACGAGTCCTAGCAACATCCGCAACGTGGTCGACTTCCCTGCCCCGTTCGGACCGAGAAAGCCGTAGATGTCACCCCGCTCGACGCAAATCGTCAGACGATCAACCGCCGTGCGCCGGCCAAAACGCTTCGTCAGGTTTTCAGTCTGTAGAGCAATATCTAACATCGACACGGCTGTGCCTCAAAAGTCGGGATGGTGCTTGGATCGGGTCAGTACAGGGAGCGGTAGCGACCTGGTCAACGCATAGGAAGCAAAAATCATTAGAAACATCGCATGCTGATCACTGACCAGGTCGCTACCGCTCCCTGTACTGACCCGATCCAA
>DATNDM010000425.1:0-7053 GCA_035553235.1 Pyrinomonadaceae bacterium
ATTGAGGTGACGACGGCTGCGGCGATCAAACGTGACCTGCCGCGTTTCTTTGAAGCGACCGGCAGTCTCGCGGGCGATCAGCAAACTGATGTCGCGCCGCAGACCGCGGGCAAAGTCGTTGCCGTCGGCGTCGACATCGGCACGTACGTACGGCGCGGACAGATGCTTGTGCAACTCGACGCATCGGAGTTGAAGCTGCACGTCGATCAGGCGGCAGCGCAGGTCGAACAGGCAAAAGCCGCGGTGCGACAGGCTGAAGAGAAAATCGGACTGCGTCCGGGACAGGCTTTCGATCCAAATCGCGTTGCGGAAGTCGCAGCGGCGAAGGTCACGCTTGATCTCGCCGACAAGGAACTGAAGCGCGCAGAGAAGCTGATCGAATCGGGCGACGTGTCGCGTTCGTTCTACGATGAACAGCGTGCGCGACGTGATCAGTTGAGAGAGCAGTACGAAGTGCAGTTGGCCCAGGCGCGCCAGAACTACGCGGCCGTTGACGTCGCGCGCAAGAACGTCGTGAACGCCGAGTCGCAGCTCGCGCTCGCGAAAAAGAACCTCTCGTACGCAGTCATTCCGGCGCCGATCGACGGTTTCGTGATCGAGCGAACCGCCGACCTCGGCGAGTATGTTTCGCCACAGCAGAAAGTCGTGACGATCGTTCGCACGAATCCGTTGCGCATCCGCATCGACATTCCCGAACAAGCAATTCCACAGATCAAAGTGGGCCAATCCGTTTCGATCACGACCAGCGCGTGGCCTGACAAGAATTTTGCCGGACGTGTCGCGCGCATTGCGCCGAACGTTTCAGCGACATCGCGCACGATGACGGTTGAAGCAGAGATCAATAACAGCGGCAACGCACTCAAGCCGGGACAGTTCGCGACCGTGCGAATTCTTCAGGAGCGTTCTGAACCGGCGGTGCTGATTCCCGCGCGCGCGGTGCTGAACCAGGCGGGCGTCAATCGCGTCTACGTGATCAAAGACGGACATGCCGAACAGCGTCTCGTGCAGACGGGTCAAACAGAAGGCGATCTAGTCGAGATCAGGAACGGTGTCGCCGCGGACGAGCAGGTTGCGACGAGCAACCTCGAACAATTAACTGACGGCATCGCTATCAAACAGTAATCCGCGTTTATCCGCGTAAATCCGCGGCAAAAAATTCTTATGCAGAAACTCGCTGAAATTTGCGTTCGCCGCCCTGTCTTCGCGACGATGTTGATCCTCAGCCTGACGGTGGTCGGGTTGTTCTCGTACAAGTCGCTGGGCGTCGATCTCTTTCCGAAGATCGACTTGCCGACGATTACCGTCACGGTCGTGAACCCCGGCGCGTCGCCGCAGGAGATCGAGACGGAGATCACCGATCAGGTCGAAGGCGCAGTCAACACGATTTCCGGTATCGACGAGCTGCGCTCAACCTCGGTCGAAGGTGTTTCACAAGTCTTCATCACGTTCCTGCTCGAGAAAAATCCTGACGTCGCGGCGCAGGAAGTCAGAAACAAGATCGAACTGATCGTGAACGATCTGCCCGTCACGGCGGAACAGCCGATCGTGCAGAAGCTCGACACTGACGCAGCGCCCGTGGTCCGCATTGCCGTGTCAGCGCCACGCTCGCTGCGTGAAGTTACAGACGTTGCCGACAATCAGATCAAGCAGCAGATCGAATCGATCAACGGCGTCGGCGACGTGCAGATCATCGGCGGACGCCGTCGCGAGATCGAGATCTGGGTAGACCCCGATAAGATGCGCGCGTTCAACGTGACCGTGGCGCAGGTTGCCGATGCAGTGCGCGCGCAAAACCTCGAGGTGCCCGGCGGACGCGTTGACGAAGGCGCGCGCGAACTGACGGTCCGCACGATGGGCCGCATCGTCAACCCAACTGAGTTCAACAATCTCATCGTCGCGAACCGCGACACTTACTCAGTTAAACTCAGCGACATCGGTTACGCGGAAGACGGCGCTGAAGAGCCGCGCACCGAAGCGCGTCTCAACGGCCAGCCGGCGGTGACGCTGACCGTCTCGAAACAGTCGGGCCAGAACACGGTCGCCGTTGCCGACGCGGTCAAGGAACGTTTGCAGGAGATCAGCAAGACGCTGCCGCCCGGATTCAAAACGGAAGTCGTCGGCGACCAGTCGATCTTTATCAAAGCCTCGATCGAAGCAATTCAGACGCATTTGATCGAGGGCAGTATTCTCGCGGCCATCGTCGTCTTTGTTTTCCTCTGGAGCTTCCGCTCGACCGTGATCGCCGGTCTCGCAATCCCGACTTCGCTCATCGCAACGTTCGGACTGATGGCGGCGATGGGTTTCACGTTGAACCAGATCACGATGCTCGCGTTGACGCTGATGGTCGGTATCGTGATCGACGACGCGATTGTCGTACTCGAAAACATTTTCCGGTTCATCGAAGAGAAAGGTGTGCCGCCGTTTCAGGCCGCGATCGAAGGTACGAAGGAGATCGGCCTCGCGGTCATGGCGACGACGTTGTCGCTGCTCGCGGTGTTTCTGCCGGTCGGTTTCATGGGCGGCATCGTCGGACGCTTCATGTCGTCGTTCGGTCTGACGTCGTCGTTCGCGATTGCAGTGTCGTTGCTCGTTTCGTTCACGCTCACACCGATGCTCGCGGCGCGTTTGATCAAACGCAGCGACGACGAGAAAGAGCGCGCGCTCGAGAGACACACGGAGCCTGCGGATCACGGTTCGAAAGAGTCGCGTTTTTATCGTCCGATCGATCGCACGTATACGACGATGTTGACGTGGTCCATGAAGCACCGGTGGGTTGTTGTGCTCGCGTGTCTGCTCGTGATCGTCAGCATCGTGCCGTTGTTCATGTTCGTGGGTAAGAACTTTCTGCCGGTCGACGACCAGGCGCAGTTCGAACTGAACGTGCGCGCGCCCGAAGGTTTTACGCTCGCAAACACGTCGAACCTCGCCGAACGCATTGCCACTGACGTGCGCAAGCTGCCCGGTGTGACTGACACGTTGACCACGATTGGCGGCGGCCAGCAGGAGCAGGTCAACGTTGCCACTATTTACGTAAAGCTGGTTCCGATCGAGGAGCGCAAGATTTCTCAGCAGGCGCTCATGGTCCAGGCGCGTAGTGAAGTCCTCGGCAAGTATCTGAAGCTTTATCCGGGACAACTGCGCACGAGCGTGCAGCAGGTCGCGGCGATCTCCGGCGGCGGATTTCGCAACGCCGATATTCAATACGTGATCGGTGGTCCGGATCTCGACAAGTTGACGCAGTATTCGAACGCGTTGCTCCAGAAGATGAAGACGCTTCCCGACGTCGTCGACGTTGATTCGACTTTGATTAGCGGCAAGCCTGAACTCCGCGTCGAGATCGACCGCGCCCGCGCGGCTGATCTCGGCGTGCGAGTCGGCGATATCGCGCAGGCACTCAACTCACTCGTGGCGGGTGAGAAAGTTTCGACGTTCAACGCGGGAACGGACCAATACGACATACGCGTGCGTTCGGTCGGAGAGTTTCGCACGAGCGTCGAAGGTCTGAAGCGGATGATCGTGTCGTCCACGAAAGTTGGCTGGGTCACGCTCGATAATGTGGTCCATGTCGATGAGGGCACCGGCCCGGCAGCGATTGATCGTTTGAACCGCAAACGGCAGGTGACGTTGCTGGCGAACATCAAGCCGGGCGGCTCGCAGGCTGCGGTGATTCAGAAGATGAATGAGTTTGCGAAGGAGATCAATATCGATCCGGCTTATTCGACTGGCCTGGCGGGACGTTCGAAAGAACTCGGGCGCGCAGGTTATTACTTCGTGCTCGCGTTTATCCTGTCGTTCGTCTTCATGTACATGGTGCTGGCGGCGCAGTTTGAGTCGTTCATTCACCCGATTACGATCCTGCTGACGCTGCCGCTCGCGATTCCGTTCGGCATTCTGGCGCTGCTGATGACGGGGCAGACGGTGAACATCTTCTCGGGTCTTGGTTTGCTGCTGTTGTTTGGCGTGGTCAAGAAGAACGCGATTTTGCAGATCGACCACACGAACCAGTTGCGCGAGCGCGGGATGGAAAGGTTCGAAGCAATCATTCGCGCGAATCGCGATCGATTGCGGCCGATTCTGATGACGACGATCGCGCTCGTCGCGGGCATGTTGCCGTTGACGATCTCGAGTGGTCCAGGTTCGGGAACGAACCGATCGATCGGCGTGCTCGTGGTTGGCGGTCAGACGCTCTGTTTGCTGCTGACGTTGTTGGCGGTGCCGGTTTTCTATTCGCTGTTTGACGACCTCGCGCGCAGTCGCATTTGGGGACAGATTCGGGATGGTTTCAATTCAGTGTTTGGACGAGTTCGCAGGAGAGCCGCGACGGCTGCGGCTGGGTTGATTTCGAAGCATTGAGATGTTGAAGAAAAGTTTTCACGCAAAGCCGCAAAGATTGCAAAGCCGCAAAGAAGAATTTTGAGTGTTGGATTTCTTTGCGTTCTTTGCCTCCTTTGCGACTTTGCGTGAAAACCACTTAGGAAGAGCAATGCAAAAGAGCATTTTATTATTTATCGGTTTAGCGTTGAGTTTTTGCGCGGTTGCGAATGCGCAGCAGGTGGAGCAACTGCAAGTGCCGGAGGTCGCGCCTGATTTCAAAGCGCCGCAGAAGCCGGTGCCGGAGTTGAATCGGGTCGGTGTTGATATGAATCAACAGCGCCCGCTGTCGCTGCGTGAAGCGCTCGCGATGGCACTCGAGAACAACAAAGACATCGAAGTGGCGCGCGAGAACGTCCGCATCGCGGAGTTCGATCTGCGCGGCGCGCAGGGCGTTTACGATCCGCGCTTCACTACACAGGCTTTTTACGAGCGCGTCGAGAGCCCGATCTCGAGCTTCCTGGCCGGCGGTCAGAACGGCTCGACAATCACGACCGATTACACGTCCAACGCGCGCCTCGAAGGCCAGACGCCGAAATTTGGCGGCACCTATCGTCTGGATTTCTCGTCGGTCAAGCTGAACACGAATAACCAGTTCACCGCGCTCAATCCGCAATTTCCGACGTCGCTCGTGTTCAGTTACACACAGCCGTTGTGGCGTGGACTCCGGATCGATCAGTCGCGCCGCCAGATTGAGATTGCGCGCAAAAATCTTTCGCTGACTGACGCGCAGTTTCGACAGCACGCGATGGACACGATCACAAACGTGCAGCGTGCTTACTGGGATCTCGTCTTTGCCTTGCGCAATCTGCAAGTGCAGCGCGACACCGTGGCGGTCGCGCGCACGCAGCTCGAGCACAACAAGCGACTCGTCAACGAAGGGCAACTCGCGCCGATCGACGTCGTCGCGGTTGAAGCACAGATTTCTACGTACGAGCAACGAGTGTTCAGTGCGCTCGAAGATGTTTCGCGTTCGGAAAACAACCTGAAGAACATGATCGCGAAGGATCAGAAGGCGGAAATCTGGTCTGAGTCGATTGTGCCGACTGAGTCCGTTGAGTTGACGTCGCCGGAGATTTCTCTTCCTGATGCTTTGAAGACGGCGATGGAGAACCGGCCCGAGTTGCAGCAGTTCAATGTATTGAAAGACATAAACCAGATCGATCAACGGTACTTCAAAGATCAAACGAAACCGTCAGTCGATCTTGTCGGCACTTACGGAGTCACCGGCCTTGCTGGTTCGGTCAGCAGCAACATCGTGAATCCGTTGACGCAGTCGAGCGTGTTGTTGCGTCAGCGTGTCGATGAACTTTCAGCGATTGCGGGTCTGGATCCGCTGCCGGTTATTCCACCGAACCAGTTCTCGCAGGACTTGCTTGGCGGGTACGGTCAGTCGTTACAGAACCTGCTCGCGAATCGCTACGGCACCGTTCGCGTCGGCGTGCAGATCGGTTTGCCGCTGCGCAACCGCACGGCGGAAGCGAACCTCGGGCGAGCGTTGGTCGAAGGCGAGCGCATCGGCACGCAACGCGAACAACTTCAGCAAACAATTCAGGTTGACGTTCGTAATGCATTGCAGTCTTTGCGCAGCGCAGAAGCGCGTTTGCGTGCGGCAGTGGCGACGCGTGAGGCCAATGAAAAGCAGTTTGCGAGTGAGCAAAGAAAATTGGACGCGGGACAGTCGACCACGTTCCTGGTGTTGGAGCGACAAACGAATTTGGCTGAGTCGCGAGGTCTGGAGTTGAAGGCGCAAACAGATTTGAACAAAGCGATCGCGGATCTGCAACGCGCCACGGGCAATGCGTTGACGGTGAACAGTATCGTCGTGCGAGTGCGCTAACAGGTTTCCCCGTTTTTGCTGCACCAGTAACACGACGGAGGCGGTGGGTTTCTGGGGGCGAAACCCACCGCTTGCTTTTTAAAGAATCGCTTCGACGATTTTGAATGCGACGATCAGCGCCACTAGGGAACCGATGGCCGCCATCAAGTACCACGCCGGCATTTTCGTTCGACAAGCCGGGCAACGGGCTCGCGTCTGCGGCACGTCCCTCTCGCAGTTACGACATTTCATTTCGAGATTATTTAGCCACAACAAGCACCAAAGGCACAAAACAGATTTTCATTTTGTGCCTTTCGTGGCCTCACTGATTTTGATATTGGTCCATAGCGGCCAGTGATCGGAAACCTCGACTTTTCGATCGATTCCACAATTCGCAGCTTCCAGTCCGCGCAACCAAACCCAATCCAGCTTCAACTCGATCGGCACGAAAAGAACTTTTCGCCGGAAGGTCGACTGATCCTCGAATGGAGTTTTCAGTCCCGCGCCGGAAAAGAGTTTGTTGACCTTGCCGCCTGCGTATGGCTCCCAGGTGTTGAAGTCGCCCATGATCAGTGCGGGCATGTCGGCAGGAAACTTAGCGAGATCGTCAAGCAGGGCTTTGTATTGTTCGAGCTTCTTATCCATTTTGATGCGCGTCTCGGCGTGCGCGGAATAGACGCGCCAGCGGTGATTGGGCATCTCCACAGTGGCGCCGAGTGCAACCCGTCGCCGTCGATTTGGCCCAGGATTCGGCAGCACGATCCGATGTACGTCGGACAAAGGATAGAGACTCAGAATCGCGACGCCCGTTTCCTCCTCGTCAGTCGGATTCGCTGTCGGAGGTGCGGCCCAAACGTAGTACA
>DATNDM010000426.1:0-2154 GCA_035553235.1 Pyrinomonadaceae bacterium
CGTATTTCGAGGATTGCCGATGAACAAAGATCGAGAGCCCAATTTTGAAGACGAACGAACACTGCTGTCGGCGCGGCGCGTTGTGCCTTTGCAGACGATTGAGGCGCGGACGCGGCACCGGCGGCGATGGTTCCTCGGCGGCGCTTTCGCCCTCGCAACGATGTTAGGCGCGGCGACTGGGCTCGTCGCGTCGTACTTGAAGTTGCGCAACGCTCCTCAAACTGTGAGTGCGTCCGCTGTCGTGCCTGACATCGCGGCGCCAGTCGCCGTTGCGGAGAGTTCACCAGCCGATGCACCCGTTGTAGAAACTGAAACTGCAGAAGAGACTACACCGGTGACGCCGAAGCGAGAACCGAAGCACCGAGTAGTAACAGTGCGTCCCAATCCTGAACCGGAAGTCGACACGCGCAACATGAGCGAACACGAACAGCTAGACCAAATTCGCGACGCGGTGCTTTACGATCAGTGGCAGGAGCGACGCGCACGCCGTGCGCTAAGACGCGAGCGCCAGCGATCAGACCGTTACAATCATCGCGATCTTTCAAACCTGAACGAGATCTTCGAAGGCCCGCGTCGTCGTCCGTAAAACACATGTATTGACGGAATGCTGATCGAGTGGCATCATCACATCCGCTACGAGAGATTTGGCCCTAATTCAACTCACACACTAATAACCCCGACGCTTCAATAACCGATCTTTCTTCGCGCTGTTGCGCAGGATGAACATCATGAAGAGGCAGATGTTTCGTGAGCGGGAGTGTATTCACCGTGAGGAAGGCGCGGACGGTGATTTCTACAACGGCGTGTTTTACCTGCAAGCTCTGCAACGGCTGCGTGTTGATGATGCAGTGAAGATGTCAGGCAAAGTGACATCGTTTTTCTGGTCCGATGCACCGCAGATTATCGTTTGGTTGTGTGATGAATGCGCGGCGGAACTGCGGTTGAGCGAGACGCCGCGCGCAGTCACGAGACGAGCGTAGACAGGAGTTACAAGATTCTTGTAAATCTTGTACTCGTGAAGCGTGAGCGAATAGACAAACTGCTCGTCGAACAAGGCCTCGCTGAGTCGCGCACGAAAGCGCAGGCGATGGTGATGGCGGGCGTTGTGCTTGTCGACGAGCAGCGCGTAGAAAAACCTTCCCAGCAAGTCGATCCAGGTTCCACGATTCGAATCAAAGGCGGCGACGATCCGACGAGTCGTTACGTCGGGCGTGGCGGTCTGAAACTCGAAGCCGCACTGCGTGAGTTTCAGATCGACGCCGCTGGATTGATCTGTCTGGACGTTGGCGCGTCAACGGGCGGATTTACTGACTGTCTGTTACAGCACGGTGCGAAGCGTGTGGTCGCGATAGACGTCGGTCACAATCAGATCGATTGGCGACTGCGAAACGATCCGCGCGTCGAAGTGCGCGAGGGTGTGAATGCGCGGTATTTGAAGCGGGACGATTTCGAACAGCGGTTTGATCTGGTGGTGATGGACGTGTCGTTCATCTCGGCGACGAAGGTGTTGCCGGCGATTGTTCCTTTGCTGAACGAGGGCGGAGCGCTCATTACGCTGATTAAGCCGCAGTTTGAAGTCGGAAAAGGAGAAGTTGGCGGCGGCGGCGTCGTGCGCGACGCGGCCAAGCGCGCGCGTGTTGTTGAAGAAGTTAACGACGCAGCCCGAGCCCTGGGACTCAACGTCGTAAATGTGATCGAGTCGCCAATCCAGGGCGCCGAAGGAAATATAGAATTTTTAGCACTCTACAAAATTTAACTTAACGCTCAGGCGGGAATAACGCTGATCCGCGTTTATCCGCGTTCATCCGCGGCTCAAATATTGTATTATCCGCTTTCCACTTCAAGCTCATGTCGTCAATCAAGCGGATAGGAATAGTCCTTAAACCGCATCAGCCTCAGGCCCTACAGACCATCTGCGACCTCGTCATCTGGCTTGCGGAGCGCGGCATCACGCTCGTTGGTGGCCCAGATCTCGAGCGCGAGCGGATTGAGCACCAGACCGGCTGTCCGGTCCCGCAGGTCGAGAGCGAAAACATCGCCAGCCAGGTCGATCTGATGCTCGTCCTCGGCGGCGACGGCACGATGATCGCCACCGCCCGCATGATCGGCGATCACGAAGTCCCGGTGCTCGGCATTAACTACGGGGGCCTCGGC
>DATNDM010000427.1:0-5376 GCA_035553235.1 Pyrinomonadaceae bacterium
CGCCACACGAAGAGCACGGGTAATGATCGATCTCATTGGGTTTGACATTCATCGTTGTTGTAATATCTATCCCAGATCGGATTCCTTAAGACAAGTTGAGACATGACATGAGTGACCGCAAATATCGTCACCGCGGCTACATGGATAATGACCGCGAGCCGCAGCGAAAGCAGCCGCAGGGTCCGAAGCAGCAATCGAAGCCGCCCGATCGTGAAGGCCCGCGCTCGCCGAAGATGATGGCATTTGGCGAGTCAGTGAAGTGCTCCTCGTGCGGAGTCAAGGCTCCATCCACGATCACGTTTGAAAGCACGTGTCCAAATTGCAGAGCGGAACTTCACTCGTGCCGCCAGTGCACGTACTTCGATCCGAGCGCGACATTCCAGTGCAGCAAAACGATTCCCGCGCGCATCGTGAATAAAAATGCCCGCAACACCTGCGAACTCTTCGTGCCGCGGACGGTAGTTGAACGCCAGACCTCATCGGGAGCACCGACCGACGCTCGCCAGGCGTTTGCTAATCTTTTCAAGAAGTAGGGCCACGAAAAAGCACAAAAAGCACAAAAGAGAAAAGCAGTTACTGAGGTTCAGGTAACTCGCGGTACTTTTCTCTTTTGTGCTTTTTGTGGCCCATTTTGCCCGTAGATATCAGACCCCCGATCCTGGTATTCTTTGCGCCGCTATCTCCATCTCCCAACACGCAAGTGGAGGTAAGCTCATGCCCAGCCATACCGAGGTCTTAGAAAGCTGACCGCTTAAAAAACCAAAACCCTCATGACATATCTACATCTGGGCCCCCACGTACGGAGAAGACTAGCCCTCCTTCTACTCGTTAGTATCATCAACTTCATTGCCGGACCTTTCTTACTCGCGAACAGAAGCATCGCAAGGGCTGCTGTTCCCGACGGTCCCACTGATTTCATCAGACAAATATCTCTGACGACGAACGACCTGGTCTACAGTTCCTCGAGCGGAAAGATTTACGCCAGTGTGCCGAGCAGTGTCGGGAGTAGTGGCAACAGCTTGCAGGCCATCGATCCGACGACCGGCCTCGTCACGAGTTCGACCTTCGTCGGCAGCGAGCCAAATAATTTAGCAATCGCAGACGACGGACACAGCCTCTACGTCTCGCTTGATGGCGCATTTGCGATTCGTCGTTTTGAGACTCTGACAAATACACCGGGCCTACAGTTCTCGTTAGGCGTGGACTTTATATTTGGACGTTACAGTGTTGGCGATATGGCTGTTGCTCCGGGCAGTTCCAGCGCGTTGGCAGTGGCGCGGATTTACCGGAGCGTCAGTCCGCCCGAAGCCGGCGTGGCCGTATTCGACAACGGCGTTCGTCGTACGAACGTTGGACCGGGCCACACCATCGGTGCTGACTTTCTCGCCTTTTCCGCAAGCGCTTCGAAACTGTATGGCGCCGGACAATTCAGTGGTCTTCAGACAATGGCGCTTGATGCGTCAGGTGTAACGGTCAGTTCGACGACCTCCGTTGGCGCCGGCGGGCGCATCAAATTCAGTGGCGGCAAAATCTTCACCTCGTCGGGCCAGGTAATCGATCCTGATTCAGGCACGTTGCTGGGCACGTTCTTCAACGCCTCCTCGCAAGCCTTTGTTCCTGACGCTGCCGCGGGCCGCGCCTACTATGTGACTTCTGGTCCAGGTTTCGGCTTCACTCTCAGAGCTTTCGACGTCAATACCTTTGTTCAACTCGGCTCACTTTTCATTGACGGCGCCAGCGGAACGCCCACTTCGCTGCTTCGTTGGGGACCAAACGGGCTGGCTTTTCGGACTACCAACAACCAGCTATTCATCATCCAAACGTCTCTGATTCCATCAGCAGAGCCGATACCAACTCCAACTCCGACACCTTCGCCGACGCCCTCTCCATCGCCGTCGCCCTCGGTCGCCGCATTCGCCCGGGCCATTGACTTAACTGCGAACGATCTCGTTTACAACCAAACGACACAAAGACTGTATGCCAGTGTGCCGAGCAGCGAAGCGAACGGAAACAGTGTCGCGGAGATCGATCCCGTTATGGGCTCGATCGCGAGCAAGGTCTTTGTCGGAAGTGAGCCGAACCAGCTGGCCCTCGCGGATGACAACCAGACGCTTTACGTTGCGCTGAACGGCGCGGCGTCACTGCGCAGTTATAACATCATCTCCCACACTCCCGGAGCGCAGTTCCCACTTGGGAGGGATGGTTTCAGCGGTCCATATTTTGCCAGCGATATTGCGGTTTCGCCTGGTAATCCATTAGTCGTTGCTGTTGCTCGACAATTGAGCGGAATCTCTCCACCGGAAGCAGGGGTCGCGGTTTTCGATAATGGTGTGCAGCGTACCAAGACGGGACCCGGACACATCTCAGGCAGTGATTTTATCGCTTTTGCATCTCCGACCACTCTCTACGGTAACAGCAGCGACGGTCTTACTAAGATGACCGTCGACAACGATGGGGTCACGGTCAACAGCACCGCGCCGTTCAATCCCGGCTTCTCGATGATTTTCGCGAACGGCCTGTTGTATGGATCGAGCGGTCAGATAATCAATCCCACGACAGACGAGATCGTCGGAACGTTTGCCAATACAGGATTCGGCGAAGTTCATGCGATTGACGTGGCGAACAACCGTGCGTTCTTCGCCACTTCTCAAGGCACTGGTGTGCAGATCCGCGCTTACGATTTGACCACACTGCTGCCGGTCGGATTTGCCAACATTCCAGGAGTCTTTGGAGCTCAAAGTCTGGTTCGGTGGGGAACCAACGGCCTCGCATTTCGCACGGGTCAAAAGGTCGTGCTCGTTGAAACTGCGCTGGTTAATGACAGTCTGCCCATTCCCGCGGCTACGCCAGTGCCATCGCCCACTCCTTCGCCGTCTCCGCCGTATGTTCCGACGTTTATCAAGCGTGTGAATTTGCAGGCTAACGATCTTGTCTATAGCGCAGCGACTCAGGCCCTTTACGCGAGTGTGCCGAGTAGCGCAGGCGCTAGCGGTAACAGCATCACCACGATCACGCCTGAGACTGCCGCAGTTGGACCATCAACCTTCGTCGGCAGCGAACCAAACAAGATGGCGATCACCAGCGATGGCCAAACAATGTGGGTCCATCTTGACGGCGCGAATGCCGCGCGTCGTTTCGAAGTAGTGAGTCAAACACCTGGTTTGCAATTTAGTACCGGTACTACCTCGCCGACGGACATGGAAATTGTTCCCGGAAGTCCGCAATCGCTGGCGATAACCAGAGGTTCTACTGACGGCATTGCAATCTTCGATAATGGTGTCCAGCGGCCAAACACGGGCGGTTTCTTCCCGTTTGTGGGGCCGATCGAGTTTGCCAGCCCGTCCGTCGTGTATGGCTATGACAGTTTTTCGACCGGGTTCGAAGTAATGAAGTATCTTGTCGATTCCTCCGGTGTCACACTGTCAGCTTCCTACGGAAGTCTCCTGGTCGGATTTACCAGCGGCTTCGAGTTGTCGAATGGTCTGTTGTACTCAACTAGCGGTCGAGTGGCAGATCCTGAAACTGGGACCCTGGCAGGAACATTCGTCCGGCAAGTGGGTGGTTCGTCCGGACTTGCAGTTGACGCTGCAAATCATCGCGTCTTCTATGTAGGCTCCGACGGTGTCAACATCACTGTACAGGCTTTTGATTCGAACACATTTTTGCCTGTCGGCTCGGTGACGTTCGCCGGGGATTCCAATACGCCGCGGAGCCTCGTGCGTTGGGGCGTAAACGGGCTTGCCTTCACGACACGTAATCAATTCAGTAGCGATCCGGGCCACGTCTATCTGTTACAGACGGAACTCGTTTCGAGTGCAGCGCCCATCCCGACCGGGATTCAGTTCGATACTGACAAAGTTTCCGCGTTCGAAGGATTCGGATCGCAGGTCGCGGTCAAAGTGTCCCGCACCGGTGACGTGTCAGGTTCGATTTCGGTTGACTTCGCAACCAGCGACGGCACCGCCACGGCGGGATCGGATTACAGCGCGGTGAACGGCACGCTCAACTTCGCACCGAACGAGTTGAGCAAGACCATTACCATTCCCATCATTGACGACAATGTGTTTGAAAATGGGAATGAGACTTTCACGCTCACCCTCAGCAATCCTACGGGCGCCGCGATACTCACCACGCCGAGTGTGATGACGATCACGATCAGCGACGGCGATTTCAAACCGGCGCTTTCTGTAAACACGAGCCTCACGGTTCCTGAAGGTGACTCCGGCAGTCACGATATCGCTCTGACGGTCCGGCTGAGTAACCCGACCGTTCAGGTTGTCACTGTCGACTACGCAACTGCGAACGGCACCGCGATGGCAGGCAGCGATTATGTTGCCGCGTCGGGCATGCTTACCTTCCCGGCAGGAACGACCTCCGCGACTGTGAACATTCCGATAACGGGCGACACTACTGTCGAGCCGAACGAGACGTTTAGTTTGAATCTGACTAATGCCACAAACGTGGGTTTCGTCTCGACCTCCTCTGCGATCGTGACGATTGCTAACGACGATGCGGCCGTGCAGTTCAGTAACGCTGGTTTCAGTGTGAACGAAGGAGCAGGCTTTGCGACGCTGACAGTCACGCGCGTGGGCGACACGTCACGACGGGCCAGCGTCGCGTACGCGACCACCGATACGGCCGGCTTGCAAAACTGCACGCTGGCAAACGGTAAAGCATCCGAGCGCTGCGACTACGCCACCTCGTTGGGTCTGGCACTATTCCAAATCGGTGAAACCACGACGAGCATCTTCATTCCGATCGTGAACGACGCACTCGTGGAAGGTGATGAAACGCTGACGGTGAACCTGAGTGGCGCTAACGGTGCGACACTCGCCACCCCGAACACCGCCACGATCACCATCGTCGATAACGATGCCACACCCGCGACGCAGAACCCGGTCGATGGGGTGACGTTCTTCATCACGCAGCAGTACATCGACTTCCTCGGTCGCTTGCCTGACTCGGTCGGGCTGGCGAACTGGACCGACACGTTGGGCAATTGTCCGAATGGCGGTTTCGGGGAGTTTGATAATCCGAACTGCGACCGCGTGCACGTTTCCTCAGGCTTCTTCCTTTCCGACGAGTTTCGCGGCCGCGGCTACTGGGCTTACAAGTTCTACGAAGTAGGCTTCGATCGACGGCCGTTGTATACGGAGTTTGTGCCGGACATGGCGCAGGTTGGTGGGCCGCAGTCGCCAGCTTCAGAACTGATCAGTAAGGCCATCTACACGGATGCGTTTGTGCAGCGACCGGAGTTCAAGAACCGATACGACGCGTTGTCAAACAGTGCTTACGTCAATGTGTTGGAGACGAATGCGGAAGTGACGTTGAGCAACAAGGCCGCGCTGGTAGCGGCGCTCGATGCAAACCAGAAGA
>DATNDM010000428.1:0-3436 GCA_035553235.1 Pyrinomonadaceae bacterium
CTGCAGCTCCTCGTACGCTGCCCCGGCGCGGTCCAAACCGGGCTTCAGGTCGTAAACAAACGCACGCCACATCACGATCCCATGATGCGACGCGAGCGCCGCCGCCAGCATGTTCGCGCCGTCAGCGTGAGTGCGGTTGTACGTTCGTGGACCAGGCTGCCCTTCGCTGTTGGCTTTAACAAGGAAGCCACCGAAGTCTGGAATCAACTTGTAGATCTCGTCGGCCTTTTGCTTCCACCACTCGATCACTGCCGGATCGATGGGATCGGCAGTCGGCAACTTGCCCAACTCGATCGGCGCTGAAAAACGTGGCGAGAGGTAGACGCGAATTCCGTAGGGCCGGAAGACATCGGCGATTGCGGCAAACTTCTGGAGATATTTTGCGGTGAGGAACTCGGAATTCGCGTTGACATTATTCAGTACGGAACCATTGATTCCAATCGAAGCGTTCGCTCGTGCATAGTCGATCAGCCGGCCGTCGTTGTCCGTGTTCATCCATAACGACTTTCCCGCGTAGCCTCGTTCAATACTGCCGTCGAGATTGTCCCAGTGGTTAAGCAGCCGCAGCTTCAACGCCGGTCGTTGATCTATCTGTAAATGATCGAGGGGTTGTTCAGTTTGCAGTAAACGCAGGAAGTGAAATGCACCGTAGAGTGCTCCGATATCCGTTGTCGATGCGATTACGATAACGTTTCGGACCGTGCGAATCCGAAAACCTTCCGGACCAAGCCTCTTCAGTTCCGCATCCCACTTCAAATTGCGAACGAGAGTAGAAGTTTGCGGAAGACCAACGACGACCGAAGCGTCGTCGCGATTTCCGACTTCGACTGGCCTTCCGAGTAATCCGGAACAACCTTGACTGAGCTCGCTGCGAATCACGTCAAACGTCGCAGACTGTCCCTGCACCGAGATCGTCTTAATGCGCGACCGCGACCTTGCTGGAAGCGGTTCATAACGCAGCCACAAACGATACCCGTCATCCGCCTTCAGGCAGCCACAAAAAAGCACAAGAAGCACAAACGAGTTCAGACTGTATAAAAAGACCTTTTGTGCTTTTAGTGCCTTTACGTGGCTCACAATAATCCCTGTTTATTCGCGCGCGTAGTTTTTAGCGTTTGGGCCATCGAGCAGATCCGCAACGTCGCCAATGCCAAACCAGTTCGAAGTTACTCGCTTTCGCATAAATAACGTTTGGCAGGATGTCGTAATCGACTGGAGCATAATCAACCCAGCGATCAGAACTGTTTTGGCTATGTGCGGGTCCACAGATTACACAGATTACGCAGATCAAGAAAAAGATCTGCGTAATCTGTGGATGGTTGAACAAGAAAAAATTCTGCGTAATCTGTGGATGGCTTTTCTTTTTAATCATCCCGATCAGAAACTAGACGTGACAAAACCGAAGTTCGCGCCCGTCACGTCAGTGATTCGCAAAGTTCGCGTGGTTCGTCGCGTTCAACGCCTCTCAAAAATCAAAGCGTCTAGAGCAATTAATTCGCGACCACAACAACATAGGCAAGAAAAAGCTCCGTCAGGCGATCGTCGGGGCGCCGAAGTGTTTCAGTAAAACGAGTGCGATCGTGCCGCGCAGGCGCGGCTGAGTAATCGGATCGCTCGGCACGATCTGTGTTTCCGCGCGCGTGAATGAGTGCCGGCGTACCGTGTCTTTAATGATCGGCCCGACTTTGTCCCACGCCCGAGTCACCTCGCCGACAATCACGATCATGTCCGGGGCCAGCCCGGATACGAGCGGAGCAATTCCGAGACCGAGATACTTTGCCATCTGCTGCAAAGCTTCGACTGCTTTGCCATCACCCTGCTGCGCGAGCCGCAATAGATGCTCGAAACTGATCGTCTTGTCGACTGGGGCGGAACGGCGACCGCGACTCGATCCGGCTTGCGAGTAATAGCGAACTGCGGCCGAGTTGGACGCATACATTTCCCAGCAGCCGCGGTTTCCACAACTGCAATCAAGCCCGTCCGGGACGAGCACAGCGTGCCCGAATTCACCGGCCGTACCGGTGGAGCCCTGGACCAATTGGTGGTTGAGTATCAGCCCGCAACCGATGCCTTCCGAGACCGTGACGATCACCAGGTTCCGTAAACCTTCAGCGCGACGGCCGAAGCAAATTTCCGAAAGTGCACAGGAATTTGCGGCATTTTCCAACTCGACCGGCAACCGAGTGGCCTTCTCGAGCGGTGTCTTCAGGTCGAAGTCTTTCCACGCGAGATTCGGCGCGAAGACCAGTTTCTTAGTCGCGAGATCGAGGCGGCCCGGCAGACTCACGCCGATGCCTTCACACGTCAATTCCGGGCGCGCGTTCATGAGCTGCCGCACGCGTGGCACGAGCTCAGCCAAAAACTGCTTCGGCTGTTCCGGAGTGGGCAATGAATCCTGTGCGAGGAAGTTGGCGTCGAGATCGGCGAGCGCGAGCGTGGTCGTAACTGGCCGCACGTTGATGCCGATGATGCCGACGCGCTCTTTATTCAAGTGAAGAAATGTTGGGCGGCGACCTCTGGCGGTGTGACCGTTTGCGCCCTCGGTGATCCACCTTTCCCTGATGAGCTGCTCGGCGATCACGGACACAGTGCTGCGTTGCAAGCCTGAATGGCGTGCGAGGTCGGCCCGCGAGATCGGCTGATGCGTTCGGATCAGGTTGAGAACGATGCGGCGGTTGATATCGCGCGCCGTCTCGCTCGTCGCGACCTGAAAGTTTGATAGATCGATTCTTCGCACAGTAACGGCTCCTTCGTAACTGCTGCGCAGCTCGTCTTATCTTATCTGCTCTTTTGTGTCCAGATGTCAGCGATTTAATTCGTGGCGCGAACTAATACCACGCAAACGGGAGCGAAGTCAATAAAAACTGCCGGCAAACACAATTTCATTGACGACATCAAGGGCTGTTGCTATACCAGCGCGCGGAAAACCAGAGACAGGAGGCATTTCCATATCTCTCGACTTCATCTCATTACCGCACTTGCAATCCTGCTACTGCTCGCGCACCTGACTGCTCTAAGTTTCGGACAAACGACACCGCAACCATCCGTCACCCTGACTCTGACTATCACCGACAAGACTGGGCGCTATGTCAGCGGATTGCGAAAAGAACAGATCACCGTCTTGGACCAGGAGCGACCGCAAGAGATCATTAGTCTCGAGAAGAAGGACCGCCCGGTCAGCGTCGGCTTTCTTGTTGATGCTTCGGTATTCAATTCCGAAGTGTGGAAAATCTCTCAGGACGCGCTACTCAAATTCATGGCGGACAGCAATCCGGCGAATGAGTATTTTTTGATGGCCTTCGATAGTCAAACTCACCTCGGAACCAGCTTCACGAACAACCGAAACCAGATGGCGAAAGCTTTTGACGACCTGCGCAGAATGAAAGCGTCGAACTATCGGAACCTGTATGACGCGATTGAATCGAGCCTGAAGACA
>DATNDM010000429.1:0-7847 GCA_035553235.1 Pyrinomonadaceae bacterium
CACGTTTTGCGAGTGGCACGATGGTGTTGCAGGGCGTGAGATCAGTTCTGGCAGTCCCGCTCGGTGTGGCTGACAAAGTATTCGGCATCATCTACGCCGATTCACCGATCGCTGAAGGTCGATTCACCGAAGATCACCTCAAGGTTTTGACTACGCTCGCTTCAGTGGCTGCGATTCGCGTTGAGAATGCGCGTCTTGTTGAAGCACGACTCGAGCGCGAGCGACTTGAGCGTGAGCTTGCACTCGCCAGTGAGATCCAGCAGCGCTTCCAACCGACAGCGCCGCCGCATGTGAATGGTTACGAGCTTCAGGGCATCAGTTTTCCGTGTTACGAGATCGGTGGCGACTACTACGACTTCATCCAACGCGATGATGGTCGACTCGTAATCGCGCTTGGCGATGTGTCGGGCAAGGGAACTGCGGCGGCGTTGTTGATGTCGTCGTTGCACGCTGCGATTCACGCGCAGTCAGCGTCGCATGATTCACTCGTTGCGACGATCTCCGCGGTCAATCGTTATCTCGCCGACAACATTCCGGCGAACCGGTTTGTCACGCTGTTCTACGCTGAGCTCGATCCCGAGTCGGGAGCGCTGGCGTTTTTGAATGCCGGGCACAATCCGCCGTTGATTGTTCATTCGGCGGGAACAGTCGAACAGCTCGCGTCGGGTGGCTTGCCGCTGGGAATCAAGCGTGATGCCGAGTATCGCGAGGGACGGACGCAGTTGCAGAACGGCGATGTGCTCGTCATCTATTCCGATGGTGTGACGGAAGCGCAGAGTCCGAGTGGGGAAGAGTTTGGTTCGACGCGCTTGTATGAGGTCGTGTCGCGCAACATCGAGGCGTCGGCCGCGGGGATACGCGATCGGATCGAGTCGTCGTTGACGAAGTTTGCGCAGGGCACGAGCGCGGCGGACGACATCACGCTCGTGATCGTCAAACGGCAGACTTAGACAGGATTTACAAGATTTTCTCAGATTGACATGTAAATCCTGAAGAATCTTGTAACTCTTGTTCAATGACTGATCCTGATACTGACATTGGTGGCCCACTTCACAAGTTTCCGGTCACCAATCACTCCGCCATCATCAACGCCCGCAGCGATGATCAACTCGTCCGGCGTCGCGCCTTCGACACCATCCTCGCGAGCTACTGGAAACCAGCTTACAAATACATCCGTCTCAAGTGGCACGCCGACAACGAAGACGCCAAGGATCTAACACAAGGCTTCTTCGCCGGCGCCTTCGAAAAGAATTACTTCGCGAATTATGACGCTCGCAAAGCGAGCTTTCAAACGTTTCTGCGCACGTGTCTTGACGGCTTCGTCGCCAACGAACGCAAAGCCGGCCGGCGACTCAAGCGCGGCGGTGACCTGGACCACTACCAACTCGATTTCGCCGCCGCCGAACACGAGCTCGCCGCGCACGCTTCCTCGAGCCTCAGTCCTGAAGACTACTTCCATCGCGAGTGGGTGCGCGGGATGTTCACGCTTGCTGTCGACGCGTTTCGACAACGCTGCGAAGCTTCAGGCCGCATCCTCCACTTCCAACTCTTCGAGCGCTACGATTTGAGCGACGAGAAAGTCTCGTACGCATCACTCGCAACAGACTTCAAGCTCGACACCGCAACTGTCAACAACTATCTCGCTGCCGCGCGTCGTGATTTTCGTCGCCTCGTGCTCGAGAAGCTGCGCGAGATCACGGCGACTGACGAGGAGTTTCGTACTGAAGCGCGTTCGTTGCTGGGAGTCGACGCGAAATGAAGTGGCTTTCTGACGACAAGTTGAACCATCTGCGCCGCGTCGTGAGCGAGCCTGACTTCAGCGAGACGAAATACACGTTTGTTAAAGAACTCGGGCGCGGCGGCATGGGAACAGTCTGTCTTGTTGAAGATCGCGAACTCGATCGGCTCGTCGCGATTAAAGTCCTCAACACGCCGGAGATTACTGACGACCTGCGCGACCGCATGATTCGCGAAGCGCAGATCATCGCTCGGCTCGAGCATCCCGGGATCGTGCCCGTTCATGATGTTGGCACACTCCCCGACGGCCGGCTCTTTTATGCAATGAAGTACGTACGCGGCAGTCGACTCGACGAGTACGCCGCACAAGCCGCTACTTTGCGTGATCGGCTGCGAAAGTTTCAGTCTGTTTGCGACGCGGTCGCGTTTGCACACGCGCACGGCGTGATTCATCGCGATCTCAAACCGCAAAACATCATGATCGGAGCGTTTGGCGAAGTGCTCGTGCTCGACTGGGGCGTGGCGAAGATCCGCGACGATCCGCGTTCATCCTCGTTTTTTCCGACGACGGAGGGAACAGTGATCGGAACTCGGCATTACATGTCGCCGGAACAAGCGCGCGGCGAGATCGATCAACTCGACGAGAGAGCGGATGTGTATTCGCTTGGCGCGGTCCTTTATTTTCTGTTGCAGGATCAAGCCAAAGTGAGCAAAGGTGCCCGCGCGATCATTGCGAAAGCGATGGCAGACGCGAAGGAGAACCGGTACGCGACTGCCTCAGAGTTGTCTGCGGACATCGGTCGTTTGCTCGACGCGGAGCCGGTCTCGGCCTATCGAGAGAATGCGGTGGAGCGAGTCGGACGGTGGGTCAGCAAGAACCGTTTTCTGGTCTTGCTCGTATTGGCTTACCTGTTAATGCGATTTCTTTTAATTTTTACCTCTCGACGTTAAAGATTTCTCGGCAGACGTTTAATAGAACAACAGAACGATCTGAATAGAAGGAGAAAAACAATGTCCAAGCCCCTGATTGGAGTAATACTCGGCGCGGTGCTGGGCGCGATTGACGGCCTGACCGCGTGGTTCACGCCCGCCGTGCGAAATGCGCTTGCCGGAATCGTGTTTGGCTCGACGATCAAAGGAATCATCGCCGGCGTTGCGATTGGCTTCTTCGCGAAGAAGTTTCATTCGCTGCCGATCGGGATTTTGTTTGGCGTGCTGGTAGGTGCGTTCCTCGCGTATCTGGTAGCGTTGATGCAGGGCGGTTATTACTTGCAGATCATCCTGCCGGGCACGCTGGTCGGTCTGATAGTCGGCTTCGCGACGCAAAAATACGGTAGAGAAGAAAGGCCCGCTGTTTCACATTAATCGTTTTGTTAAGGAGAAAAATTCATGCCCAGAGTTGTTCATTTCGAGATCCACGCGGCCGATCCGAATCGTGCCGTCAAGTTTTACGAGAGTTTGTTTGGCTGGACCTTTCAAAAATGGGAAGGGCCGATGGAATACTGGCTGGTGACCACTGGTCCAAACGATCAGCCCGGCATCAACGGCGGCCTCGTGCAGCGCCAGGGTGAGATCGACGGGCAGGCAGTCATTGCTTACGTGTGCACTGTCGACGTCGAGAATCTTGACGCGTCAGTCCAGGCGGCGGTTGATAACGGCGGACAGATCGCGTTGCCGAAGATGCCGATCCCCGGCATGGGTTGGCTCGCCTACTGCAAAGACACTGAAGGAAACATCTTCGGGATGATGCAGGGCGACCCAAACGCTAAATAGATTCTTGCCACGGATTACACGGATGAACACTGCTTAATCAGTGTAATCCGTGTAAATCTGTGGCTCAGTCACTCGCTTTTCCCTGAAGCAGCGGTTCAGCCTTGAGCGTCTGCGGCCCATTCTCGTTGCAGATCGCAAACTGCGAGCCCTCGTACATCGTCACACCCGCGTACTCGCCCTTCGCGTTCAGGATGTAGAAGTTGATCCCGAAGTTCGGCAGTCCACGACTGTTCAGCAGCCGCTTCTCGATCGTGTTGTTCTTGATCCGGTTTAGCACTTCCATCCCCGCGTCTTTCGGACTTGCGCCGCGTCGCATCTCCTCGACGATCACGAACGAGCAGAGATTGAAGAGATTCGCTTCACCGCGTCCAGTCGAGCCGGCTGCGCCCACTGCGCCATCGACGTAGAGTCCCGCGCCGAGAATCGGAGAGTCGCCGAGACGTCCCGGAATTTTCCACGCGAGTCCGCTGGTAGTGGTGACCCCGCAGATCTCACCGCGCGAGTTGATACCGTCGCAGTTGATCGTGCCGTGCAGGTTTTCTTCGCGCAGCTTTCCTTCGGCCAGCATCTCGAGTGCGACGCGATGACCAACTTCAGCGCGCTTCTTCGGATCGAGATAATGTTGCGGGTCAGTGCGGCGTTTCCACTCTAGCCACTGCTTGCGCGAGTTCTCGGTGTTGAGATCGTCTTCGATCTTGAAACCCATGCCGCGGGCGAAGTCCTGTGCGCCCTTGCCGACGATGAGATGATGATCAGTCTCTTCCAGCACTGCCTTCGCGACGAGCGACGGCGTCCGCACGCCTTCCAGCGCACCCACGGCTCCGGCGCGTTTCTTAGGCCCGTGCATCACTGAGGAATCGAGTTGGACCACGCCGTCCGCGTTCGGCAACCCGCCATAGCCGACACTGTCGTCGAGTGGATCAAGCTCGACGATGTTCACGCCCGCGATCACGGCGTCGAGCACGTCCGTGCCGCCGGTCATCTTCGTGAACGCCTTCTGCACGGCCGTCATACTGCCGCCATTCTTGAATCGATTCCCATTAGCAGACGAGATCACGAGCGGCTTCACCGCGCTCTGCGTCAGAATCATCGGAAAGGCGATGCCCGCGGCAGCGCTGTTGCGAATGAAATCGCGACGTTTCATTTTTGTCATGGTCCTCATTCTGCCACAGATGAACACGGATTACACAGATCTTAATCCGTGTTTTCCGTGTCAATCCGTGGCTAATGTTTCTTTGATTCTTTCGGCGGTTTTGGGACCGATGCCGTCGACGAGGTCGAGGCCACCGGAGGCGACGAAAGTTTTCAGGTCCGGAAGTGATGAGACCTTGAAGCGTTGGTGCAGGAGCGCCGCGGTCTTCGGGCCGATGCCGGGAATTTCCAGCAGGTCGAGCACCGTTTCAGGAGTTTCTTTCGTGAGTCGCTCCCACGCGTCGAAAGTCCCTTTAGTCAGTAGCTCGACGACTTTGCCCGCAATGGCTTTGCCGACTCCAGGAATTTCCTGCAAGCCCGTGACGCCTTCTTGATCGGCAATCTCTTTCAACGACGTGGGCCACACCTCGATCGCCTCGGCTGCGTTACGATATGAGCGCAGGCGGAACGGATCGTCGCCGCGAACTTCCATGAGCGCAGAGAGACGATAGAACCGGCGAGCGATTTCTTTGTTGTCCATTGATTGCGCTTAGTCTAACTTCGTGCGCGCAGTAATATCAAAGGCACCTAAACCGAGGAGAGTCCACATGAACGAAAAACGACGACAACTTTTGGCGGGGATTTCGATCGCGGGCGCCGGAGTTTTGCTCAACGCGTGCCGCAACACCCAAACTCGCAGCGGCGGTGCGACCAATGATGAAAACAAGAACGAGGGGACTGCGCCCGGTGAAGCCGAGCCGCTCGAGGTGACCGCGACTGAAGACTTGATGCGCGAACACGGGATCCTGCGACGTGCTTTGCTGGTCTATCAGGAAAGCGCGGTGAAGCTGCGGCAGGACGTCGCCTCCGTTGCGCCCGACGCGCTCGAAAAAGCGGCGAACCTGTTTCGCGTGTTCGGCGAGGAGTATCACGAGAAGAAGTTGGAAGAGCTGTACATCTTTCCGACTGTTAAGAAGGTGCCGGGCGCGCCCGCGGGGTATGTCGATGTTTTGTTGGCCCAGCACGCGCGCGGCCGCGAGATCACGGATTACCTGCTCTCGGTCTCACAAGCTGATCGAATCGCGTCCAACAGTGTCGAGCCGCTGGCGAAGACGTTGGAGTCGTTCGTGCGGATGTATGAGCATCATGCGGCGATTGAAGACACGGTGATCTTTCCGGCGTGGAAGGCCGCGATTGGCGCGAGTGAGTTGGACGCGATGGGCGAGAAGTTTGAAGAGATCGAGCACGAGCAGTTTGGGGAGGATGGATTCGAGGTGGCGTTGAAGCGCATGGAGGAAATCGAGCAGAGTCTCGGTTTGTCGAACCTGGACATGTTCACGGCGCCGCCGCCGCCAGCTAAGTAACCGCGGATTGCGCGAATTCGATCCAGATCGGGGTTGGTTTAGGAGAGTCTTTTTACAAGATTCACACGATGTTTCATGAAAAATCTTGTAAATCCTGTCTAACATGAATGACGGAATACGACGTTGCTGAAACATTGCGGTGTCCTTTACTTTTCCTCACACAAGAACGACAATGCGCTACCCCTCAATTCGGACGGAGGGCCTCACAAGCTCCCAAGGCACCTCAAACCTCAACCTCTAACCTTAAGGAGCCACAACATGTCATTCATTGAATTCGCTGACGAACCGAGTCAGGAAGAACGCATCAACAAACTGCGGGCGGAATTGGAAAGGCTTGGTGGTAGTACGTCGACACTGGAGTCGATGCCGGCCGACATGGAAGAAGAATTTCTGCGCCACGTAATCGAATATGAGACAGCAGAACAGATCAGCTTGCTGCGCCTGCTCGAGAATTCCGGTTTGCAAGTACCGCCGCCGGAGTCGCTCGATGACGACACGCTAAAGATCAAACTGAAAGAGATCATCGATCGCATGGCGTCGGTGGGCTCTTATGTCTTGCACACCAATCATCTCTCCGATCGCGATCTCTACGACTATCTTTATCATGAGGCTTTGCGTGAAGAGACAGTGTTGTTTCCGGAGAACCCCAGTTACGCGTACATGATCGATCTCACGGGTAGCGGTAGCGAAGAGGACAATCAGACCTATTTGAAGTATTACGCGGACGAGGAGTATCGACGGCAATGGGCGCATGACTGGCCCAACGAACCTATGCCTGAACATGAGGAACCGCCATTCGATCGCGATCGCTTCCTGCCGCAGTCACCGGTCGGGTGATTTTATTAGCCACGGATTACACGGATTTTCACTGTAGATCTGTGTGATCCGTGTAATCCGTGGCTTAACTCACGATCATCGTGCCGGTGCCTTTGTCGGTGAAGATCTCCGAGAGCAGAGCGTTGCGTTTGTTGCCGCTGATGATGTGTGCGCTGTGAACGCCGCGTTCCAACAAGACGATGATGCTCTGTAGCTTCGGGATCATCCCGCCCGACGCCGCGCCACTGCCGATCAGCTCACCGGCTTCGGCCGCGGTGACGCGGGATAACTTTGTCCGCGGATCGCCGGCAGTGAGATAGATGCCATCGACGTCGCTGAGCAGGATCAACTTCTCGGCCTGTAACTGCACGGCAATCGCGGCGGCGATCGTGTCGGCGTTGATGTTGAAGACCATGCCTTCATCGTCCGCACCGAGGGACGAGATCACGGGCAGGTAACCGTGGTCCAGCAACACGGTCAGCAGTCGCGCATTGATCTGCACGACGTCACCGACGTGTCCGAAATCAACTTTGTCGCGGACGCCGGTCTCGCGATTCAGGATCTCTTTGGGTGGACGCTTCTCGGCGTGCACGATGTTGCCATCGACACCCGAGAGTCCGACAGCTTCGATGCCGCGCTGTCGCAAAGCGGCGAGAATGTCAGTGTTGATCTTGCCCGCAAAGATCATCTTTGCCATTTCGAGTGTCGCATCGTCAGTGACGCGCCGGCCCTCGATGATCGTCTGCTCGATGCCGAGTTTCTTCGCGAGTTCGCTGAGCTGTTTGCCGCCACCGTGCACGACACAGATGCGAATGCCGACCTGATGCAGCAACGCCAGCTCTTCCGCGAGCGATGTTAGATTCTCATGATCTTCCGTGACCTTGCCCGAGAGTTTGACGACAAACGTCTGGCCCTTGAACCGCTGAATGTAAGGCAGCGCTTCACGCAGCAGATCCAGACGAAGCTGATCGTCGACGACGGGTTTTGTGTCGAGCATGTCTAACCTCCCAACCGCGCCAGTATTGC
>DATNDM010000430.1:0-3016 GCA_035553235.1 Pyrinomonadaceae bacterium
GACCTTCATCGCCGGCGACTCGTTCAATTACCAGCTCGGCAGCCACTCGTTGAAGGCTGGTGGAGAGTTTCGACAGTTTCTCAACAACAATTTCAGGCAGGGCACGGGGAGTTTCAACTTTCCCACCGTCGCCGCCTTTATTGCCGGCACCGCGAATTCGTTCAGCGTCACGCTCGGTAGCCAGTCAAGCAGCATAGCCGAAGGCGCGCTCGGGTTTTTCGTGCAAGACACTTACAAGGTGCGACCGAACCTGACCCTCGAACTCGGCCTGCGTTACGAGTGGAACATGACACCCACCGAACGCTACGACCGCTTCATTCTTTTTGACCCCGCAACTGCTTCGCTGGTACGCGTCAACGACGGTGTTGACGACGTTTACCATCAGAACAGCAAAAACGTGCAGCCGCGGCTTGGTTTTGCATGGGATCCATTTGGTGATGGCAAGACTTCTGTGCGCGGGGCTTATGCGCTCCAGACCGATCAGCCGATGACGAGCATCGTTATCGGAACGACGACCAATCCACCGTTGGCGATTCCGTTGACGCTTAGCGGCGCGATTAGGTTAGACAACGCGGTCCAACTCGCTGGACCAGCCGGGCTGGCGCCGCAGTCAATCGCTCACGACTTCGATAACGCTTATCTACAGTCGTGGAACTTCAACGTGCAGCGCGAGCTGTTCCGCAATCTCGCGTTCTCGGTCGGTTACTTTGGTTCGAAGGGCACACACCTGATTTCGCGTCGTAACCTGAATCAGCCAATCAATGGCGTACGCCCATTTGCGAGACTGTCGCAGTCGAGTCCCATCCTGCCGAGTGCGAGTCTTGGTAACGTCACGCAGGTGGAGAGCGCGGGGAATTCGAGTTACAACGCGCTTTGGGCGACAGGATCGCAGCGACTCGCGCATGGACTGCAATTCAGCGTCTCGTATACGTGGTCAAAATCTCTCGACTACAATTCCTTCAGTACTGGTGGAATCATCGGGCAAGACAGCTACAACCTTCGCGGCGATCGCGGGCTTTCTGATTTTGACGCCCGTCACCGGTTTGTCGTCAACGGGATTTACGACTTGCCATTCAACGGCAATGCGTTTCTTGAAGGCTGGCAACTCGCGGCAATCGTTCAGGTGCAAAGCGGCAGTCCGGTCAACATCATCACCAGCAACAGCACTGTAAATGGCGTCGCGAATACGCTGCGGCCTGACGTCACTGGACCGGTTGCGACGATTGGCACGGTCGATAAATGGTTCGATACGTCTGTGTTCAGGGCAGTGACGCGGTTTGGGAATCTCGGCCGCAACGTCATCATTGGACCAGGTTTTAGCAACACCGATTTTTCCGTAATTAAAAACACGACACTCGGCGAAAAACTCCGTTTGCAGTTTCGCGCTGAGTTCTTTGATTTGTTCAATCACGCGAACTTTGGCCCACCCGGCGCAGTCGTCGGCACTCCCACGTTCGGGCAGATCACAAGTACACGATTTTCCACAGGCGAGTCTGGATCTTCACGCCAGATTCAGTTCGCGATCAAGATCAGTTTGTAGCTGAGCAAGGACTTGTCAGAGCGATGAAGGCGCGCGCATCCGGGCTGTGGTTTAGGTTGGCGTTCAGCGTGATGTTCGTCGTCTGCTTACTCCAGGTCGGGCCGGCAGGCAAATACGCCGAAACGAATAGTCGTTCTCTACTGGGACAACAAAGACTTCCCCGGCAACATCAGGTTCGAGGAGAGTTTCAAGAACCGGTTGCGATTGAATCAACGGCAGGACGTTGAATACTTTCCGGAATACTTCGAGCTCAGCCGCTTCCCCGAGGAAAACCAGATACTCAGGTTCCGCGACTACTTGCAGGCGAAGTATGCCAATCGCAGCATTGACGTCGTTGTTGCCTCGGCTGATGGACCTCTGAATTTTCTCCTCAAATATCGGTCCAACATTTTTCCAAATTCCTCAATTGTCTTTGTTGCAAACGAGCCGCCCAAGCCCGACGCGCTTGGGACCTGGCCCGGCGCGACCGGAATCCGCTATCAGAATTCCTATCGCGAAACTCTGAATCTGGCACTGCGGCTGCACCCGAAAACAAACCACGTTTTTGTGATCAGTGGCTCGCCTCAACACGACCGTCGATACGAGCGAGCCGTACAAGCTCAACTCTTTGACTACGGCGAAGTCGAGATCACTTATCTGACTGATCTGTCTTTGCCCGAATTAATCGCTGCGGTAAAGAAACTGCCGCCTAATTCGGTAGTCCTTTTTGTTTGGCAGCAGGCTTTGAACGAACAGGGAAAACTCCTCGAAAGCTACGAGGTCTTGAGCCGGATCGCACCTGACTCGTCAGCTCCGGTTTACGGCTTCGGAACAGTGGCCCTCGGTTCCGGAATCGTCGGCGGGTATCTCCAGGGGCCCGAGATGAATGGTGCAAAAACCGCCGAACTCGCCGAGCGAATCTTGAGTGGCACTCCGGCGCGAGATATACCCGTTGAACGAGCCCAGCGTGTGCCGATGTTTGACTGGCGCCAGTTACAGCGCTGGAACGTCGCGGAGAGTAGTCTGCCGCCTGACAGTGTCGTGCGGTTCAAGGAATTTACGTTTTGGGAACTCTACAAGTGGCGGATCGTCGGAGCGATCACGCTGATAGTTTTGCAAGCAGCTTTTATCGCTGTGTTGCTGGTGGAACGGCGCCGGCGTCGTCGTGCTAAAGAAGCGCTTGATCGTCTTAATGCTGAACTCGAAGAACGTATCGCGGTGCGTACGGCGGCGCTCAACGCCAAGACCCGAGAGCTCGAGACGTTTGCATATTCCGTCGCGCACGATCTCAAAGCTCCGCTGCGCGGCATCGACGGTTACAGTCGTCTGCTGCTGGAAGATCACTTTGAGAGTCTCAATGACGAAGGCCGCTCCTTCCTCGAAACCATTCACGGTTCGACTGAAGAGATGAGCCAGTTGATCGACGATCTGCTGGAGTATTCACGTCTCGAACGACGCGAGCTTAAGCCGGACCGAGTTGAGTTGGGTCCATTGATC
>DATNDM010000431.1:0-3182 GCA_035553235.1 Pyrinomonadaceae bacterium
GGGGCGGGCAACAATAAAACCGAAGTCTCGCCCGGTGCAGCGAAGTTCATTGTCATTGCGGTTGGCGTAACGCTGCCGGCAGTCGGCACTCCCGGCGAGGAAGGGTATCAGCCCCCGTCTCAAGTTCAACTCACGTCAGACGTAGTCCTGCGCAACTCAATCGTTTACTGAAGGAGCCTGAAACGAGCCATGAAACGCGAATCGAAGATGAATGCAAACAACCGCAACGGCGAACGAGGCGCTGCGCTCGTAATGATGTTGCTCGTCTCTCTCCTTCTTCTCGGTGCGGGCGGAGCCCTCATAATGACGACAATGATGTCGGCAAACAACTCGGTCGGCTCGACTGCCGAGATGCAGGCGTATTACGTTGCCGAATCGGGCATGCAGTCTGCACTGAACGTGCTCCGTGGCAACACGAAGCCGCTGCTCGTCGCGAGTGATCGGATGAGTTTTCGCACCGCGGTTATCCCGAGCATCTCGAACGGTGGTAATGGCGGCGCGTCGCGCTTTGCTGGTTGGCTTCCCTATAACAATCCGGCGAATGCGTCGAGCCTCGTGCCGGTGAGTATCGGATCCGTCACGGGCGGTTATCGCGTCACGATCGAGAACATGGATCCAAACAGTCACATCGTTGAGTTTCAAACGTCGGCGATTATCGACAACGGAGACGCAGGCAAGATGTTTCAGAAGACTTTCGGCACGGTGGGTGGAGCTGATGAAGTGACGATTCGCTACCAGGGCCAGGCGGACACTACGCTGTCTCCCGATCCGTATACGTTCCCGCTGATCTCCGACTCAGCGCTCGGCAGTTTCGTGATCGAACGACCAGCCAGCAGCACGGCAAACGACGTTAATATTCCGAAGACCGGCTTTGAAATCGCGATCACACAAACTCTGCCCTGGGCCGCGACCACATACCTCGAAGGCACGTTTGAGGGTGACGTTGACACTAACGCAACGACCGTGAAGGTCACGTTCGACAAAGCTTACGTCAAAGCTGACGGAACGAAGTTCGCACTTAACCTCGATACCGGCACGAAAATCCTCAATCTCAAATACACATCATCGCCGACAACCACTAACATTCCGGCCAAAGTAACTTCTCCCGATCCGAAACGATTGTTGGTTAAGTCGTACGGCTTTGGACCACAAGGCGCGGAAAAGCGGCTTCAGATGTTGGTTACGCGCGCGAACTTCGAGTTTGAAACGCCCGCGGGTTTCATGGTGAAAGGCTCCGACGATTGCAGCGGCCTGTCATTCGACTCAGGCAGCAGCGGCGCGAAGACGTACTCGGGTGTGGACCATGCGGGTGTCGAACCGCAGCGTCCGGCGTTCGCCGTCTCGGCGTGCGATCAGGCCGCCGTCACTGCCGGCATCAAGAAACCCGACACAGTTAGCAATCCTATGATCGGCATCCTCGGAGACGACGAAACGACACCGGGAACTGTCGACACGCCTTCATTTCTTGATAACGCGGATCGAGCTCGTTCTTATCTCAACAGTTTGCAAGCGAAAGCGGAGGCCACGAATCGTTATTTCAGCGGTTCGACTACCATCGATGATTCGCTCAATAACTCGATGTTCACGTTCGTCGACGGCGATTGCACGCTGGCGAATGGCTCCGGGTTTCTGGTCGTGACCGGCACGTTGACGATGCGTGGCAACACGAATTTCAAGGGCGTCATACTCGTGCTTGGCAAGGGTGTGTTGGTTCGTGATGGTGGTGGTAACGGCGATATTTTTGGTGGCATCACGATCGCGGCGTTCGGCCGCACGTCCGGTGGGTTCACGGCGCCGACATTCAACACGAACGGCGGCGGTAACTCGACGATTCAGTACGACTCGGCAGCACTGAGCAGCGCGCTCGGTTCCGGCATGAACGTCTCCGGCATCAGAGAATTTTAGCCGCGGAAAAGAAGAAAGTTTTTTCTTTGTAAATCTGGCAAATCCTGTCATTCTGTAAAGAAACTGACGCCAGACACAATGCAATGGTCAAAAAACTCTTCTTCATCGCCGCCGGTCTACTAATCACTGTTCAATGCGCGAGCGCCGTCCGACAAAATGGCCCAAAGCTCGTCTTGAACGACTGCTCGATACAAGGCTACACAGGCAAAGCAAAGTGCGGGACTTACGAAGTCTACGAAAATCGCGCGACCAAAAAAGGTCGCAAGATCGCACTCAAGATTGTTCTCCTGCCCGCCACCTCGGACAAGCGCGAACCCGATCCCCTCGTTTACTTCGCGGGTGGACCAGGCAGCGCCGCGTCCGATGACGCATCCGGCATCGCGCAGGCGTTCCCACAAATTCTCGCGCATCACGACATGCTCTTCGTCGATCAGCGAGGCACCGGCGGCTCGCATCCACTCGATTGCAAGTTTTACGACCCTGCGGACCTGCAAACCTACCTCGGCTATTTCTTTCCACTCGAGGACGTCCGCAAGTGTCGCGCAGCCCTCGAGCCTAACTCGGATCTAAAACTCTACGTAACCACGATCGCTGCCGACGATATGGACGAAGTCAGGGCCGCGCTTGGTTACGAACGTCTCAATCTCTTCGGCGGCTCTTACGGCACGCGGGCGGCGCTGACTTACCTGAAACGCCATCCACAACACGTGCGCACGGCGCTGCTGCATGGCGTCTCGCCGACAGACCAGTACATGCCGAGTGATTTTGCACAGCAAACGGAACGCGCGCTTCAGGGAGTTCTTTCGGAGTGTCTCGCCGACAAAACCTGCAGCGAAGCATTTCCGAAGATCAAAGAAGAGACGCAGGCAGTACTCGCGCAACTCATCAAAGGACCAGTCGAAGTCGAGATTCAAAAACCAAATACGACCGAGCGCGTCAAACTAAAACTCTCGCGCGATCTCGCCGCGGAAGCGATTCGTTACATGCTGTACAGCCCCGTTCCGGCCAGCCGAGTTCCCCTCATGATTCATCTTGCTGCGCAGGGAAACTACGTCCCGTTGACTCGCACCGCGGTCGAATATCGCCGAAACCTCGTCGGCACCGGCAGCAACGGCATGTATCTGTCAGTGACGTGCGCCGAAGACCTGCCCTGGATCAAACCAGGCGAAGCCGAACGCATGGCTGAAAACACGTTCCTCGGCGATTACCGTTTGCGGCAGCAACGGGAAGCGTGTGCGCTGTGGCCACGCGCCGAGATCGAGCGCGACTATGCGCAA
>DATNDM010000432.1:0-6454 GCA_035553235.1 Pyrinomonadaceae bacterium
CTTGTCTTGAGGCGGCCGAAGCGGGATTGCTGCTCTCAGCGCATGATTGTTCGGATGGCGGACTCGGAGTCGCTCTTGCTGAATCGTGTTTCTCATCACTTGGACGAGACGCGATCGGCGCAAATGTAGATCTCAAAGGCGACATTGGCCCAACGGCTGTCCTGTTCAGTGAGTCACCGTCACGAATCGTGATCAGCTTCGATGCCGCTAATACGAATGCCGTTCAGGAGATCGCGGAACGCAACAATGCGCCGTTTGCGATTCTTGGCCGCGTCGGCGGAACGCGTTTGACGATCGACGTGAATGGAAGCGAAGCCCTTGCAATGAATGTTTCCGAACTTGAATCGGTCTGGAGACATGCGCTATCGGAAAAACTCCAGGCAGAAGTAGCCGCGGATTTACACGGATGAACGCGGATCTAAACTTTTTCTGCTTTTCTGATCCGCGTTTATCCGCGTAAATCCGCGGCTAATATTTCTTCATGCATCCCGTCATCTACCTCAACAAAACCATGGTTGAGGCGACGAAAGCGCGCGTCGCGCCGGTCTCTTCCGCGATGCTCTATGGGCGCGGCGTCTTCACCACCCTCGCGATCTACAACGCACAACCGTTTCTCTGGCCCAGGCACTGGCAACGACTCACCACTCACGCCAAACGACTCGACATCGATTTCACCGGCTGTAATGAGAAGAACGTAGGCGAAGCACTGCAAAAGCTAATCTCGGTCAACCAGGTTGAGTGGGGCCGCGCGCGCGTGATCATGCTCGCGCGTCATGGGCGCGATTTCTGGAAAACGAAAGCGCCCGGTGCGAAGAAGACCGACCTGCTGATCATGACCGGTGATCCGCAAAAGGTCGCGCCCGCTGGTTTGTCACTCGCGGTGTCGCCATATCGCGTCAACACATCGTCGCCGACGTCTGGAATCAAGAGTCTGAACTATCTCGATAACGTGCTGGCGTGGGAAGAAGCGCAGAGCCGTGACTTCGACGAGGCGGTCGTGTTGAATGAGCGCGGTGAGATCGTGTCCGCGACAACGGCGAACTTGTTTTGGGCGAAGAACGGCACGCTGCACACGCCGAATCTGAGCACCGGCGCACTCGCAGGCGTGACGCGCGAATGCGTGATCGAGATCGCGCACAAGCATTTCCTTCCGCTGCTCGAAGGGGTTTATGAGATGACGGACTTAACAGACGCGGATGAGATCTTTCTGACGTCGTCGAGCCTCGGCGTAGCGGCAGTGACCACGTTCGATTTCAGACGATATTCGGAAGGACCACTCACCACAATGATCATGGACGCATATCGATTATTAAACCGCGGATGACGCTGATAAAGGCATCGATCTGATTCGCTTGCCCGTCGCGTCAAAAATTGCGTTCGCCACAGCCGGCGCGAGCCCGACGATCGGCGTCTCACCCGCACCCGCTGACGGCAGATCCTTTCGGTCCAATAACACGACCTCAATCACCGGCATGTCGCTAAACCGCGGCAAGCGATACTTCGAAAACTTCCCATTCAGAATCTGTCCATTCTTAAACTGAATATTCTCGAACAACGCGCCGCCAATCGCCTGCACGATCGCCCCCTCGACCTGATTGTTCAAATGACGGGGATTCACGATCGCGCCACACTCGAAACTCTCGACCACGCGCTCGATCTTCACGCGCCCGGTCTTCGCATCAACCGAAACCTCCGCCGCCGTCGCAATGTAACTACCCTTCTCAAAACCACACGCGATACCGCGCCCGCGTCCCTCAGTCTTCTTGCCACTCCAACCAAACTTATTCGCGGCCGCTTCCAGCACGGCTTTCAGACGTTCGTCCTTGATGTTCTTCAAACGAAACGCCACCGGATCCATCTGGATGAGTTGG
Organism: Pyrinomonadaceae bacterium; assembly: GCA_035553235.1. Classification (GTDB taxonomy): domain Bacteria; phylum Acidobacteriota; class Blastocatellia; order Pyrinomonadales; family Pyrinomonadaceae; genus PSRF01. The sequence continues at coordinate 1,872 of DATNDM010000432.1, forward strand.
GCCAACTCGTCCATGTGCACTTCGCGCGCGAAGTGGTTCGCAGTCGCAGCGAGTCCGCGATACGAGCCTTGCCGCAACGGCGACTTGCTGTTGTGAAATTGAATGTCCTGGTTCAGAAAGTCGTACTTGACCTGGATACCTGATCCGCCGGAGTTGTAGTTGTGAAACTCCCACGCCGTGACAGTGCCATCGTTTCTAACGCCGCTGTTCACTTCGATCACGCCCGCGGGACGGAAGTAGGCCCAGTTAAATTCTTCTTCGCGCGACCAGACGAGCTTGACGGGTTTGCCCGTCGCGCGCGCGAGTCGCGCCGCTTCGACCGCGCATTCGCCGGTGTGCTTGCCGCCGTAGCCGGAACCCGTATCAGGCACGATCACGCGTATCTTCTCTTCGGGAATGTGAAACGCTTCGGCCAAGTCTGATCGGACGCCGAACGGACGCTGCGTGCCCGTCCAGACCGTCAACTTGTCGTCGTTCCATTCAGCGACAGCCGCGCGCGGCTCGAGCGGCGCGTGTGCGATGTAAGCGACGGTGTACGTTTGCGAAAGTTTCTTTTGCGCCGCTGCCATGCCGTTGACGATCGAGCCGATCGGACGCGAGCCACGGCTAGCGACCGCGTTCTTTTTCAGGTAATCGAACAACTCTTCGTTGCCGGGTTGACCGGGCGCTTGCCAGTGGACCGCGATCGCTCTTTCAGCCCGGAGCGCGGTTTCGCGATCGGGCGCGGTGACGCCGATGAAATCGCCGTCCTGCACGACCTTTACGCCGGGCATTGCTTCGGCCGCTTTGGCGTCGCTCGAGACCAGTTTCGCTTCGAGCGCTGATGGTCTAACGATGCGCCCGTAGACCATGCCGTCGCGTCGCAGGTCGGTCGTGTACTGGTGTTTTCCGGTAACGAAATCACGGCCGTCAACTTTCGGAACTGAAGTGCCGGCGATGGTCCAGTCTTTCGCGGGTGTCGTCGCAACGTCGGGCGGAATCGTCTTGACGAGTTTTTGACCTTTTGCGACTTCGGCGAGCGTCAACGATTTCGACGCGTCGTGATTGACGAAACGTGCGTTCACGATGCGAACCGACGCTGGCTCGACTTTCCACTGCTCGGCAGCGAGTGTGATCAGCGTCTCGCGTGCGGCGGCGGCTGCTTTGCGCAATTGCGGCGCCATGCGCGGAGTTGTGAGACTGCCGAACGTGCCCATGTCGAACGGCGTCAGGTCCGTGTCAGCCATGACGACGCGAACCGTATCGACCGGAACGTGTAGCTCTTCGGCAACGGCCTGCGTCAGTGAGGTGCGAATGTTCTGACCGATTTCGACTTTGCCAGTGAACACAGAAACGGTCCCGTTTTCGTCGATGTGAATCCACGCGCCGATGTCGTCGGGTATGCGCTCGTTGCCTCGGCGGCCTGACTCGCCCTGGTCCTGTTGCAGCGTGCGCGCAACGAGATTAGACATCGGCACGATCAGCGCGATGCCGCCGCTGAAAGCCTTCAGAAACTGGCGACGATTGAAGTTGAAGTTATAAAGCGGCGCAGCGAAAAGCTCGTAGCGCTCCTGCTCGAGCTCGAGATCGTGCTCGTTCATTCCGCCACCTCCTTCGCCGTACCGGCTGCCATCTCGATCGCATTGACGATGCGCGCATAAGTGCCGCAGCGACAAATGTTCCCATCCATGTGTTTGACGATCTCGTCGCGGCTCGGCTTGGCGTTCTTATTCAGTAGCGCACTGGCCGACATGATCATGCCTGAGGTGCAGTAGCCGCATTGCAGCGCGTCGGCTTTGAGAAATGCTTCCTGCAACGGATGCAGCTTGCCGTCTCTCTCGAGGCCCTCGATCGTCGTGATCTGTTTGTCGCTGGCTCGACTGACCGGCGTGACGCATGAGCGCATCGGCTGGCCGTCGACGAGTACCGTGCACGCGCCGCATTTCGCTTCGCCGCACCCGTACTTTGTTCCCGTCATGTTCAGGTGGTCGCGCAGGACGTAGAGCAGAGGCATTTGCGAGTCGACGTCAACGCGCACCTTCTTTCCGTTCACGTTCAGAGTCGTCACATTTGGCATAGTGCTGATAGTTTAGCTCCATTGACCACGGATGACACGGATGACACAGATCTGTAAATCTGATAATTTGCAAGTTATGAGTACCGCTACTGAAGAAACCACCGAAACAACTGAGCCAACAACGCATAAATGGGTCTACCTCTTCGACGAAGGTCCCGGCGACGACAAAGCACTCCTCGGCGGTAAAGGCGCCGGACTCTGCGAGATGACGCGCGCCGGCCTGCCCGTGCCGCCCGGACTCGTCGTCACCACCGAAGCCTGCAACGCCTTTTTTGAAAACGACAAGAACTTTCCCGAAGGCATGTGGGAACAGGTTAAGGACGGCCTGAAGAAGATCGAAGAGAAGGTCGGCAAGAAGTTCGGCGATCCGAAGAACCCGCTGCTCGTTTCCGTCCGTTCGGGCGCGGCGTTTTCGATGCCGGGCATGATGGATACGGTACTCAATCTCGGGTTGAACGAAGAGACGGTGCAGGGTTTGGCGGAACAAACGGGCGACCTGCGTTTCGCACTCGATGCTTATCGACGTTTCGCGTCGTTGTTTGGCGAGATCGTAATGGGCGTCGCACACGAGAAGTTTGAGCGCGTGCTCGATCGATTCAAAGCGCAGACACAAGGCGGGCGCGATACGGACCTCGCCGCGGATCACTTGCGCGAGATCATCACGGCGGAGAAACAGATCATTCTGACCGAGCAGTCTGCGATTCCCGAAGATCCGTACGAGCAACTACGCGTCGCGATAGCGGCGGTCTTCAACTCCTGGATGGGACGTCGCGCGATCGACTATCGCCGCATCAATCGCATTCCTGACACGCTCGGCACAGCCGTGAACGTGCAGGCGATGGTCTTCGGAAACATGGGCGCGGGCAGCGGCACCGGCGTCGCCTTCACACGCAATCCGTCAACCGGCAAGAAAGAACTTTACGGCGAGTACCTGCTGAACGCGCAGGGCGAAGACGTTGTCGCCGGCATTCGCACGCCGAACCCGATCAATCAACTCAAGAAAGAACTGCCGGAAGTTTACGAGCAGTTCGCGTCAATCACGGACCTGCTCGAGAAGCATTACGGCGACATGCAGGATTGCGAGTTCACGATCGAGCGCGGCAAGCTGTACATGCTGCAAACACGTACCGGGAAACGCAGTGGCGCCGCCGCGGTGCGTATCGCGGTCGAGATGGTTTACGAAAAACTGATCGATAAAGCCACTGCGGTCAAACGCGTCTCGCCGGAACAACTCGATCAACTATTGCACCCGACTGTCGATCCGAAAACGAACGCGACCGTGCTCGCGACCGGTCTGCCGGCGAGTCCGGGCGCCGCACAGGGCCAGGTCGTTTTCAGTCCTGATGAAGCTGAGGAACTCGCGCGCGATGGCAGGCAAGTGGTGCTCGTGCGACAGGAAACGAGTCCCGACGATTTTCACGGTATGGTTGCGGCGCAGGCTATCGTCACCGCGCGTGGCGGCATGACGAGTCACGCCGCCGTGGTCGCGCGTGGCATGGGCAAGACCTGCGTCAGTGGCGCGCAGGCGTTGAATATCGATTACAGCCAACAGCAGTTCACGGTCGACGGCGCGGTGGTTCCGAAAGGCGAATGGATCACGGTTGATGGTTCGACCGGCCGCGTGTTTCTCGGCAAAGTGCCGACGATTCAACCAACACTCGGAACTGATTTTTACAAGCTCATGACGTGGGCCGATCACTTCCGTAGCCTGCGCGTGCGAGCCAATGCCGACACGCCGCTCGACGCCAAAACAGCGCGCGCGTTTGGCGCGGAAGGAATCGGGCTTTGTCGCACGGAGCACATGTTCTTCGGCGATCAGCGTCTCGCCGCGATGCGCGAGATGATCCTTTCAGAGGGCGTCGGCGCGCGTGAGAAAGCACTCGAGAAGTTGTTGCCGCTTCAGCGTGGCGATTTCATCGGTATCTTTCGTGAGATGGCCGGACTGCCGGTAACGATTCGTCTGCTCGATCCGCCGCTGCACGAGTTTCTGCCGAACGCCGAGGAGTTGCTGACCGAACTCGCCGAGCTGAAGATGAAGCTGAAAGTCGCCGGTTCGCTCGTCGACATGGACCACGTGCTCGACGAGATCGATCACAAGCGCGCGTTGCTGCGACAGGTGAATCGCATTCGTGAAGCTAATCCGATGCTTGGTTTTCGTGGTTGTCGTCTCGGCTTGATGTTTCCGGAAGTGACGCGCATGCAGTGTCGCGCGATCTTCGAAGCGGCGTGCCAGGTTTCGGGTGAACGCAAGAAGGTCGAGCTCGAAATCATGGTGCCGCTCGTTTCGTTGAGTGAAGAGTTGCGTCAACAAGCCGAGTTGATTCACGAGGTGGCGCGACAGGTGATGGGCGAACATGGTATGACGATCGAATACATGGTTGGGACGATGATCGAACTGCCGCGCGCGGCGCTCATGGCTGATCGGATCGCACAGCACGCGCAGTTCTTCTCATTCGGCACCAACGACCTGACGCAAACGACGTTTGGATTGAGCCGCGACGACTCCAGTCGCTTCCTGCCGAACTAC
>DATNDM010000433.1:0-2971 GCA_035553235.1 Pyrinomonadaceae bacterium
TGTTCGCGCCAAACACGTCGCAGGAGGATCTGATTCGAGCCTCAAAGTCTTTCGATCTCGCCCCGCAATTGCCGAACGTCGATTGGGCCACGGCGTTACAACATCTTCCCGAGCAAGACATCCTAGCCGCGGTGGACGCGCCGCACGGCATCTTCGCGGATCACATGCCGGTGGACACGGGCGGCGCGATGATTCAGCGCGAGCCCAATGACCCGGCGTGGTACAAAGGCGGCCTTTGGCACGACAACATGCGCATCAACATTCCCGGATTCTGGTTTATGTCGTGGTACGACGTGTCGATTGGTCCAAACCTCGCCGCCTTCAATCACGTGCGCAAAACGGCGTCTCCCGAGATTGCCAAGCAACAATATGCCGTGATTGCGCCGACGCTCCACTGCGCGTACAAGCGCGCGACCGAAAACACGATGATCGGCGAACGAAGTGTCGGCGACGCGCGTCTGAATTACGACGAACTGACGTACGCGTGGTTCGATCATTTCCTCAAAGGCGAGAACAACGGGATTCTCGAGAAAATGCCACGTGTGCGCTACTTCACGATGGGGATCAACAAGTGGCAGGCGTCTGACACGTGGCCACCCGCGGGCGCGCAGTCGTTGAACTTCTTCCTGTCGAGTAGTGGCAAGGCAAACACGATGAACGGCAATGGCGTACTGGCAGAAATGGCGCCCGCGACGGACACTCCAGACACGTTTGCATACGATCCGATGAATCCAGTGCCGTCGTACGGCGGCAATGTTTGCTGCACGGGCAACGCAGTCACAGGGGGCGCTTTCGATCAGCGCAAGAATGAATCGCGTGAGGATATCCTCGTTTACAGTACCGGGCCTTTGAAGGAAGGTCTTGAAGTCAGCGGGCCAGTCGAAGTGACGCTCTTTGTCTCGTCCGATGCGAAGGACACCGATTTCACTGTCAAGCTGATCGACGTTTATCCGGATGGTCGTGCGTACAATCTCGACGAGACGATTCAGCGCATGCGCTATCGCGACGGATATGACAAACCGAAAGTCTGGATGGAAAACGGCAAGGTCTACAAGGTGACGCTTGGACCAATGGTGACCAGCAATTACTTCGAAGCCGGTCATCGCATTCGTATTGAGATCTCGAGCAGTAACTTTCCCCGCTTTGATCGTAATTTGAACACGGGCGGTAACAACTTCGACGAGACGAAGGGCGTCATTGCTCACAACGCCGTGCATCATTCGCGGCAGTACCCGTCAGAGATCAAGCTCACGGTGGTGCGCAAGAAATTAGACGTAAGCCAAAAAAACTAAAGGAAATTCCCGGGCATGAAACCAAAAGAACTGACCATACGCGGGCTGATTCTCGGCGCGCTCATCACGACGATCTTCACGGCAGCCAACGTTTACCTCGGACTCAAGGTTGGCCTTACGTTCGCGTCGTCAATTCCGGCGGCCGTGATCTCGATGGCCATCCTGAGCGTGGTGAAAGACTCCTCGATCCTCGAAAATAACATCGTCCAGACTGTCGCATCCGCTGCGGGCACGCTCTCCGCGATCATCTTCGTGTTGCCGGGTCTGGTGATCGTCGGTTGGTGGACGGGCTTTCCGTTCTGGCAATCGTTTCTGATCTGCGTGAGCGGCGGTGTGCTCGGCGTGTTGTTCACGATTCCACTCAGGCGCGCACTCGTCACGACGTCCGACCTGCCTTATCCCGAAGGCGTCGCGGCTGCTGAAGTCTTGAAAGTCGGCTCCGGCACGCGCGGCGAAACAAAAGACGAAGGCGGCGAAGCACGCGAAGGTCTCATCGCCGTGATCCTCGGCGCCGTTGCGTCTGCGGGACTCGCGATCGTGACTGCGACGCGTATCGCCGCCGCTTCGATCACTAAACAATTTCTTATTGCCGGTAATGCTTCAAGTGGTTACGACATCGCCTTCTCACTCGCACTCGTCGGCGCCGGACATCTCGTCGGACTGTCAGTCGGCATGGCAATGTTGACCGGACTGATCATCGCGTGGGCCATTGCCGTCCCGATACTGACTTCAATGCAACCCGCGGCGGCAGACGTATCCGTGGCGGTCCACACGGCTGCGATCTGGCGAACACAAGTGCGTTTCATCGGCGCGGGGGCGATTGCGATCGCGGCGATTTACACGTTGGCGCGACTCGCGAAACCGGTTGTTGGCGGACTCATCAGCACACTCGCCAGCTCGCGTGTGACTGAACGAGAAGACGATCGCGACCGCGATCTTGCGCCGAGTTGGATCATTATCCTCACCGTCGTTTGTCTTCTGATCACAGGCTGGCTCGCGTTTACATTCGTGCGTGCCACCGTGCTTGCGCCGTCCGCAGTCTCGCTCACGCTCGTCGCGATCCCGTTTGTTTTGATCGCCGGATTTCTCATTGCGGGAATCTGTGGTTACATGGCCGGGCTTATCGGCGCGTCGAACAGTCCGATCTCAGGTGTCGGCATTCTGTCGATCGTGCTGTGCGCGTCTGTCTTGATCCTCGTCGTCGCGCCCACTGCCACAACGCAACCGGCGCTTGTCGCGTTTGCGCTTTTCACCACGGCCATCGTCTTCGCGTGCGCAACGATCTCGAACGACAACTTGCAGGATCTAAAGACGGGCCAGCTTGTTGGCGCTTCACCCATGCGCCAGCAGATCGCGCTGATCGTCGGCGTCGTTGCCGGAGCGTCTGTGATCCCGTTTATTCTCAACCTGCTGGCGAAGGCTTATGGTTTTGCCGGCGCTCCGAACCTCCACGTCGTCACCCAGAATCCACTACCTGCGCCGCAGGCGACTTTGATCTCGGCGCTTGCACAAGGCGTGATCGGCGGCAATCTCGAATGGAAGATGCTCGGCATCGGCGCGCTCGTTGGCGTTGGTCTGATTCTGCTCGATACGGCACTCGGCGCGGCGAAGAAACTGCGCATTCCACCGTTAGCGGTCGGCATCGGTATTTACCTCCCGATGTCTGCGACGTTCGCGGT
>DATNDM010000434.1:0-3074 GCA_035553235.1 Pyrinomonadaceae bacterium
TCACTCAGCGAGACGGCGATGGCAGTGCGGTCACAGAACGGTTATCGGCCGTCGATATTTTCGCGCCGTTATCAGCGGACGAGACGGTAATGCTCGCGCAAGCCGCGGTCAGACACGTCTTCGCGCCCGGCGAGACAGTTATCCGCGCCGGCGACCCGGGTTCGTCCATGTTTGTTGTTCATAAAGGCAAGGTGCGGGTCCAGGTCAGCGAAAATGGGCGGCCGCGAACGGTCGCGACGTTGAATGAGGGTGACTTTTTCGGGGAGATGGCCTTATTTACAGGCGAACCGAGAACGGCGAATGTCCTCGCGCTCGAAGAAACTGAGGTCCTCGAAATCGGGCACGCCGCGATGAAGCGAGTCTTCGACACGAACCCGGACCTCGTCGAATCGCTGAGTTTCATCATGGCCGAGCGCCGCCAGGGCCTCGCTTCCCAGACCGACGACTCCGCCGCCAGCACCCATTCCTCCGCCGGAATCCTCTCCGCGATCAAGCGCCTCTTCGGTATTTAAGCCACAAAACGCACCAAAAGCACAAATCAAAACGTATTCGACAAGGCGCTCTGTTTCGGACAACATTGTGCTTTTTGTGCGTTATTCGTGGCTAAATCCGGACTTGACAGAATTACACTCAACCTTTATTATGACGTCACGCTCAGCCAGCACTAATTAGGAACTAATCGGGCTGAGATTTGACAACAAGGAATATGAGGAGGAAGTGAGATCCATGAGTATTGTTCGCTACGACCCATTCCGCGATCTGCGGACCTTGCAGGAAGAAGTCAATCGCCTGTTCTCGACCAATCTAAGCCGGTCCTTCGGTGATGAAGGCATCGGACGTGGCGCGTGGGCGCCCAGCGTCGACATTTATGAGAACAAGGACCAGATCGTCCTCGAGGCCGAGCTCCCGGGGATGAAACAGGACGACTTCGATCTCTCTATCGAGAACAATGTCATTACCCTCCGCGGTGAGCGCAAGTTTGAAAAGACGGATGAGACTGACAACTACCATCGAGTCGAACGCTCGTATGGCGCTTTCACCCGCTCTTTCACTTTGCCGCAAACAGTTTCCGCTGAGGGCGCGACCGCTGAATACAACAACGGCGTGTTGCGCGTGACGTTGCCGAAACGAGAGGAGACGAAAGCGCGTCGCATTCAGGTGTCCGGAACAGGCACCGGCGCCACGCCGAAGACAATCGACACGACCGCCGAGACCGGCAAAGCAAAGGAAGCCAGTGGCGGGCGTTAAAGCTTTGAGGATCGGTAACCGCGAGCGGGCTCGTCGCAGTTTGGGATGCGAATATCGGGCCCGTTCAATTTCTTTGTAGAGGTCCTCATACGGCAACTAGTTTTTACAGGATTTCAGGATGCGTTTAGATAAATTCACACTACGCGGGCAGGAAGCGATTCAATCCGCTATCGAACTCGCCGAGCGCAACCAGCATCAGCAGGTTGAGCCGGAGCACCTGCTCGTCGTCATGCTCGAACAACCAGAGGGCATTGTTAGACCAATTCTCGGCAAGCTCGGCGCAAACGTCGCAGTCATTCTTAATGATACGCAGGCAGCCGTCGCGCGTTTTCCGCGCGTACAAGGTGGGCAGCAGTATTTCAGCCCGCGGATGACGCAGATCTTTACCGCGGCGCAAAAGCAGGCAGACCAGATGCAGGACGAGTTCATCTCGACCGAGCATTTGCTGCTCGCACTCGTCGAAGAGAAGGACGGCGAAGCCGGCAAGATCCTGCGGCAGCACGGCGTCACACGCGACGATCTGTTCAAAGTGATCGAGCAGATGCGTGGTGGTTCGCGCATCACGGACCAGAACGCCGAACAGAATTACCAGGCACTGTCGAAGTACGCGCGCGATCTGACTGAAGCAGCACGCAAAGGAAAACTCGATCCCGTCATCGGCCGTGACGACGAGATTCGTCGCACGATCCAGGTCCTGTCTCGTCGCACAAAGAACAATCCGGTGCTGATCGGTGAACCAGGCGTCGGTAAGACTGCGATCGTCGAAGGGTTGGCCCAACGAATCGTTTCCGGCGACGTGCCTGAGACGTTGCGTAACAAAAAACTGGTCGCACTCGATCTCGGTTCGATGCTCGCCGGCGCGAAATATCGCGGTGAGTTTGAAGATCGACTGAAAGCAGTTCTGAAAGAGATCGAGAACGCGCAGGGTCAGATCATTCTCTTCATCGACGAGCTACACACGCTCGTGGGCGCGGGCGCTGCTGAAGGAGCGATCGACGCGTCAAACATGTTGAAGCCTGCGCTCGCGCGCGGTGAGTTGCGCTGCGTTGGCGCGACCACGCTTGCTGAATACCAGAAACACATCGAGAAAGATGCGGCGCTCGAGCGTCGTTTCCAGCAGGTCTACGTTGGCGAGCCGACCGTCGAAGACACGATCGCGATCCTGCGTGGTCTGAAAGAACGTTATGAAGTCCATCACGGCGTTCGCATCAAAGACTCTGCGATCGTCGCGGCCGCTACGCTTTCGAATCGCTACATCACGGATCGTTTTCTGCCCGACAAGGCCATCGACTTGATTGATGAGGCTGCTTCGCGACTGCGAATCGAGATCGATTCGCTGCCGCAGGAGATCGATCAACTCGAGCGCGAGATCATCCAGCTCGAGATAGAGCGACAAGCGTTGGAACGGGAAGAGGACGAAAAGTCGAAAGCGCGTTTGCACGAGATCGAACAGCGCATTGCCGATCTCAAGGAAACTTCGGCGGGCATGAAAGCGAAGTGGCAGTCTGAAAAAGAAGCCATCGACCACATTCGCAGCGCCAAAGCGGAGCTTGAACAACTCCGTTTCCAACTCGACCAGGCTCGCAACGCGGGCGAACTCGCGCGTGCTTCTGAAATTCAGTACGGCAAGATTCCGGAGCTCGAGCGAAGGCTCAAAGTCGATCAGGACAAGCTCGCAAACTTCCAACAAGATGGCGTGATGCTGAAGGAAGAAGTTGACGAAGAAGACGTCGCGGAAGTCGTCGCCAAGTGGACCGGCATTCCCGTTTCGCGAATGCTCGAAGGCGAGATGCAGAAGCTCGTCACGATGGAAAATCGACTCAGCA
>DATNDM010000435.1:0-4476 GCA_035553235.1 Pyrinomonadaceae bacterium
TGGTTCCTGATGGGGATGGTTTTATCCACAGATTACGCAGATTCATCGTCTGCGTAATCTGCGGAATCTGTGGATTACCTCGGCTCTTCGCCTTCAACGCGCAGGTTGTTCCTCACCGAGAACACACCCGGTACACGATTAGCGGCGACGTAAGCGAGGTTCTTGTCACCACTACCCGAAACCACGCCTTCCAACGACACGTGACCGTTCTCGACTACGATATGCAGCGACGGGTTCGCACCCTGGAGATAGCGATAAAGCCCGCCCATGCTCGCAATCGATCGATAAGTCGCGCGCCGAATTCTGTCGTCAAAGCTCGACAGCGGTAACACCTTGATGTTGTTTACGACGTGCGTCACACCCGGAATTCTCTTCACCCGTCCGGCGGCGTCAGAACGCGTCGACGGGCGCACGACTTCGCCGTAGAGAGTCACCGTACCACCATTGACCTGGTACGCGAGATTGTCGAATACACCGTAGTACGGCAGTGTCACCAGCTCGTGCCGCACCCGTCTTTCCAGTTGCGGATTACTTGCGCCTCGGCTGCCCTGCGCCGAGACCACTGCCGGCACAACCGCGAGCAACACCGCGGCGAAAATGCCAATTGCAAGTTGCCAAATTGCGTTTTTCTTCGTTTTCATAATCTTCACCAACTCCTCTGTTCTTTGCGTTTAGATAGACAAACAAAGGGCCGCGTTGGTTACGAAATTGGTCGTTTTTTGTTAGGATTTCCACCCAAATGACACGACCACAAACTACCGAAGCAGCACACTACTATTTCAAATACATTGACCTGGTGACGAGCGACGACATCATGCCCACGTTCGAGAATCAAATGGCTGAGATGCTCCAGTTTCTGAGCGGAATCAGCGAGGAGCAGAGTCTACATTCGTACGAACCGGGCAAGTGGACCATTCGCGAGGTCCTGAACCACGTGAACGACGGTGAACGCGTGTTCGCCGGGCGCGCGTTCTGGTTCGCGCGCGGGTTTACAGACGCGCTGCCGAGCTTCGAGCAGGACGTCGCGGTGCAAATGGCTCATGCGAACAACAGTTCATGGGCTGATTTGGTTGAGGAGTTCAAAAACGTCCGTCTGGCGACGATCTCGTTTTTCAAGAGTTTGCCGGATGAGGCGTGGGGACGGACGGGCGTCGCGAGTGATAATCCGGTTTCCGTGCGCGCGCTGGCTTACATCATCGCCGGCCACGTCGCCCACCATCAGCGCGTCCTGCGCGAGAAGTACTTGTAGACAGGATTTACAGGATTTCAGCGAGATTTTCTGTGAATCCTGAAAAATCACGTAAATCCTGTTTAAAAACTGTCTTGTATCCTCAGCGCCTGAAGGTGTACTCTGGAACCCTGCGGCGAGCACTCACTCCAGCTTCTACCGTCCGCAGGCCCCGTCGACACAGTCCCATTCCAGGAGCGTCGCATGAAAAGGTGCCCGAAGTGTGAGTTTATCTACGAGGACGAGCAGAGTCTTTGCGACATGGACGGCGTTCTGCTGGTCTTAGACTCTCGGAACCTGCCTAATCTCCACGCGCTTCAGACCGTCCGGTCGGTCAAGACGTCCACAAAGCGCAATCGCACCGTTCCGGCTTTTGCCACAGTAATTCTGGCCCTCGTGCTGGGCATGGTTTATTACGTCTCCACGCAACGTAGAGCCATAGAAGACGACTTGATACCACGACAGCCGATTGCATTGAGCCTGTGGAAGCCGGTTCCGTCAGTAAGTCCAACGGCACTGGCGCAGCCCTTTGCTGAAGAGACAAAGCCACAACCATCCAAACCGACACCCGCAGCATCGGTTCCACTTCCGCCGAAGAAAGCGACCGCTAAACCCGCCGCAACACCAATGAAAGCAAAGGCGGAAGAAAAGAAAGACGACTCCAGGGTCGGCAACCTCCTGAGAAAGACCGGCCGCATTCTCAAGAAGCCCTTCAAATTATGAAAACCAAATGGCTTTGCACAAAAACTCGCGACATCGCTCTTCTCTTCGCGTTCTCTGCGTCCCTGCGGTGAGTTATTGCTATGAATTACTTAACCGCAGAGCCGCAGAGAACGCCGAGGTTGCGCAGAGAAATCAAGAATCGGTAGCTTTTGTGCAAAGCCAAACCAAATAATTCCAGTACTCCTGTATCCCGACTGTGTATGAAGCGCTGCCCCCAATGTCACTTCCTCTTCCCTGACTCCGATTCGCTGTGTGACTTCGATCAAACTCCGCTCGAACACATTGACGACGCCTCGGTCGACGCGGCCATTCGTCCGCGCAAACACCGAACACTTCCCATCGCCGCGGCTATTGGTCTAATCCTCGGCGTACTCATCGCCGGCCTCTACTACGGTCTAAGCCGTCAGCCGCAGAAAGCCGCCGTCGCGGCTGAACCTGTAGTCACAGCCACGCCTGTCGCGCCACCTCCAGCGACACCATCGCCGTCACCCGCAGTCACGCCTTCACCATCGCCGTCACCATCCACCACGCCACCTGCCAGGGTCTCACAACCGGCGACAGACCATACGCGCGCGACGAGCGATCCTGTCTCGACCAGCGGACCAGGAATCGGAACCCGGCAAGGCGGCAAACCCGTAATAATGCTGGCCAGCGGCGGAAAAATCGAAGCTGACGAGGTCTGGCGAACAAAAGATGGTGTATGGTATCGCCGCAACGGCATGGTCACTCTGCTCAAACGCGGCCAGGTGAAAACGATCTCCACGCGTTAAGCAGCCCAATTCACAACTTAATAAGGAGGCAAGTATGAGAGCATCGGCTTCCCTTCTCGCTTTAATTCTGATTTTTGGCGTGGCTATTTCATGCAAGCTTTCAGAGAAACTTGCAGGCGACAAGAACGCGGGCACCGTCAGTGAGCTTTGGACAGACGTGCCGCCGTTTCAAGGCGCTACTAAAGCCGAGATCGAGATTCCACTCGGCATGCGCCTGTTGATTCGCGGCATGACGCAAGGCAAGGTCAACTTCATTTCGTTCCGCACCGACAAAACTGCGCAGGAAGTAAAAGACTTCTATTCCGTCGATCGGATGAAAGCAGTAGGCTGGATCGCTAACGACAAAGGCTGCACCGGCGACACGGAAGACACGAAGAACCACGGCGCCCTCTGTCTCTTTTCCAAGAAGAACAACGGGAAAGAAGAAGCGCTGGCCATCATCGTGGCCCAGGACGAAAAACTTCCCGACACGAATATCTTCTACGCCCGCGTCGATACGACAAATTCGAAGAAGTAGGCCCAAAAAGCACATAGGCAGTCACAAAAAGCGCAAAGGCACATAAACAGTTAAGTCGACTGTTTACTCTTTCAGAGCCTTTGTGCCTTTTGTGGGCTGCGTTTGTGCCTTTTGTGTAATCTGTGGATGAAGTATATGAATACCGGATGGACAGTTCACAAGTTCGGCGGGACCAGTCTCGCTAATGCCGATCGTTATCGGGCAGCGTGTGAGATTGTGCTGTCGCAAAGATCGAGTGAGCGGGTTGCGGTCGTGGTCTCTGCGATGAGTGGCGTAACCAACGCGCTGATCGAGGCGGTGAATCTGGCATCTGCTCAGGACGACTCATACTTACAAAAACTCCAGGCGCTCGAAAACCGGCACCACGAGACAATCGACGCACTACAGCTTCGAGACGATTCCACTCTTCAAGACATTCTGGTTTCCGATTTCAGTGCGATCAGAGAAGTGCTCCGCGGTGTTTGGATCACCAGACTCGCTTCCGACCGCATCATTGAATTCGTCTCCGGTCATGGAGAATTGTGGTCGGCGCAAATGATGCACGCTTATCTCGAGTCTTGCGATCATTGCTCGAGCTGGCTTGATGCACGCGAGGTTCTGGTTGTCGAACCGAATGCCAATTCAGTCGCGATTGACTGGGCCCTTTCAAAGCAAAAATTACAAGCATGGCCGCGACTTGAAACAGACTTCCTCATCATCACCGGCTACATCGCCGCCACGCACGATGGCGTCGCCACGACGTTGAAACGGAACGGCAGCGACCTTTCAGCTTCGGTCTTCGGAGCGTTGTTAGGCGCGAATTCCGTGACGATCTGGACGGACGTCGATGGGGTGTTCAGCGCGGATCCGCGACGCGTTCCGGACGCCGTTGTCATACCCGAACTTTCCTACCAGGAAGCAGCCGAACTTGCCTACTTCGGCGCAAAGGTTCTGCACCCGGCAACGATTCTGCCCGCAGTCAAGAAGAACATCCCGGTGCTGGTTCTGAACAGCCGCAACGCAAGCTGCGAAGGCACGCGCATCATCTCACTGGCACCGCATTGCCAAACCCCGTTCAAGTCAATATCCGTCAAGAAAAAGCTGAGCATTATCGACGTGGTTGCCAGCCGCATGCTGATGACCCACGGCTACCTGCGCCAGATCTTCGAAATCTTTGACAAGCACCAGTGCCCGGTGGACATGGTTTCCACCTCTGAAGTTTCCGTTTCGGTCACCGTCGACTCAAACGATAAGTTGCC
>DATNDM010000436.1:0-2185 GCA_035553235.1 Pyrinomonadaceae bacterium
CGTCGGAAAAGAAGCAGTGCTGGTCTACGTCAGCGATCTCGTTGCCTCGCTGTCGCCCCCTGGAAAACGGTTGCGACGCTTTGCGAAGGTGAGTCTCGCGCCGGGTGAGAGCCGGACGCTGAACTTCAAACTTCGGCGCGAAGATTTGTCGTTCATTGGTGCTGATAACAAGCCCACGCTCGAGCCTGGAGATTTTGAAGTTCGAGTTGCTGGTTTGACGCAAAAGTTCACAGTCAAGTAAATCTTATCCACAGATTACACAGATTCACACAAAACAAATGAGACTTAATCGCTACCTCCCGTTTCTACTAATCTTAACCTGCGCCATCGTCGCGTCCGCGCAGCAACCACAACCATCAGCAACGCCGACGCTCAACCTGATGCCGGTCCCGGCCTCAGTAACGTTTCATCGTGAGCGGCTGGCGGTCGATGGCAACTTCCGCGTCGCGACACGTGGGTTTTCAGATGCACGGTTGCAGGCAGCGATCTGGCGCTTCATCAAGCGTCTCGAAGGACGCACCGTTCTGACACTTTCCCCAACTCTCGCGCCGGACGATCAAACAACGCCTCTGATCGTTCAAACACAGGGGCCCGGCAAAAGCGTTCCCGGTCTCGGCGAAGACGAAAGCTATCGCATCGACATCACCGACCGTCAGGCGATACTCAGCGCGCCTACAGTTGTCGGCGCGATTCGCGGTCTCGAAACCGTGCTGCAACTACTCGACGCGGATCGCAACGGATATTTCCTGCCCGGCGTCCAGATCGACGATCAACCTCGCTTTCCGTGGCGCGGTTTGATGATCGACTGCGCGCGTCACTTCCAAACCATCGATGTCCTCAAGCGCAATCTCGACGGCATGGCGGCCGTGAAGTTGAACGTCTTTCACTGGCACCTCAGTGAAGATCAGGGTTTCCGCGTCGAGAGCAAGAAGTTTCCGAAGTTGACCCAACTCGGCTCGGACGGCAACTACTACACGCAGGAACAAGTGAAGGACATCATCGCGTACGCACGCGACCGCGGCATTCGCGTCGTGCCCGAGTTTGACATACCAGGTCACAGCACGAGCTGGCTCGTTGGTTATCCCGAACTCGGCAGCGCGCCTGGTCCATATACGATCGAGCGTCGCCCGGGAATCTTCGAGCCCGCGCTCGATCCGACACGCGAAGAAGTCTACAAGTTTCTCGACACGTTTCTAGGTGAGATGGCTGCGCTCTTTCCTGACGACTACCTGCACATCGGCGGCGATGAGAATGAAGGCAAACAGTGGGATCGCAATCCCGCGATTCAGGCGTTCATGAAGGAGAAAGGGATCAAAGACAATCACGCGTTGCAGGCGTACTTCAACACGCGGCTGCTGAAAATTCTTCAGAAGCACAAGAAGAAGATGATCGGCTGGGACGAGATTCTTCAGCCGGAGCTGCCGAAGGACATCGTGATTCACTCGTGGCGTGGTACCGCGGCGCTCGCCGACGCTGCGCGTAAAGGTTACGACGGCATCCTCTCGAATGGTTATTACATCGATCTCAGTCAACCCGCATCGCAGCACTACGTTGCCGATCCACTTCCCGCAGACAGTACGCTGACGCCTGAAGAAGCGAAGCACGTGCTCGGCGGCGAAGCGACGATGTGGGCCGAGTGGGTGACGCCCGAAACGATCGACTCGCGCATCTGGCCGCGTACGGCGGCGATCGCGGAAAGGCTTTGGTCGCCGCGAACTGTCACTGACGTCCCGGATATGTACCGGCGGCTCGCCGTGATTAGTGTTCAGCTCGAAGAACTCGGTCTGATGCACAAGAAAAATCCGGAGATGATGTTGCGACGGCTTGTGCGCAACGACGATATTGGACCACTGCGCACGCTCGTGTCTGTGATCGAACCGGTGAAGGAGTACCGGCGCTACGAACTGCGTCCGCAGACGATGCTCAGCCCGTTGACTGGTGTGATCGATGCGGCGACGCCGGACAGTGAGACGGCGCGGAAGTTTCGGTGGATGGTGTCGGAGTTTTTGAATGATGGACCACGTTATCAACTGTATCGCGCGGAGTTGAGCCAGATGCTTGGTGATTGGCAGACTGCGGGTGCGTCACTGAGTCCGATGATCGATCGTTCGCCGGCGTTGAAAGAGATCAAGCCGCTCGCGCACAATCTCTCGAACTCGGCGCGACTGGATTAGAGGCGCTCTCT
>DATNDM010000437.1:0-5809 GCA_035553235.1 Pyrinomonadaceae bacterium
TGGCGAACGGCGCTGAGGCGGCGAAAGTTTGCGGAGCAGGTGGCGGCGGCTGTATCGCGTTCCTGTGTAAATCCGGGCGCCGCGCAGATGTCGAAGCCGCGTTGGCTGCGGAAGAAGGTGTTGAGGTGCTTGATTGGAAAGTAGCGACTGAGGGGCTTACTGTTACGGAAACGTTTTAGCCGCGGATTTTCGCGGATGAACGCTGATCTGCGTTTATCCGCCTTCGGAACGCTGCTTAGCCGCTGCCGATAGAGCCGCGAGCCGCGCGACTTTTTGTTGGAAGGTCTCACCAGGTACAGGACCCGTATCAACAACACCGCAGTAAGTCGAACGCTTCATCAAACTGCGATCAGCATTTCCGGTTGGTTTATGTGCCGGTGCTGATGAGAACGCCGATGGCGCAGGTGCCGATGGCGCAGGTGCAGCGGCAGGTGGCGGCACTTCCTGGTCAGGGGCGAGCGACGTCAGAACCTCGGTAACGTCAGCAGCGGACGGCGCTTCACCACCCTCTTCAGCTCGTTGCTTCGCGGCGGCGGATACTGCCTTCAACCGCGCGACTTTCTGTTCGAAAGTCTCACCCGGTACTGGCCCCGTATCCTTTACTCCAGCGTACGTCGAACGCTTGAACAGCGCACGATTCGGGTTCTCGCCGAGTTTGTGTCCCGCGGCTTTTGGTGCAGCCGGAGCGGCGGGCTTTGCGGCTGCGGGCGCTGCGGGTTTCGGGGCGGCCGCGGGCGCCGCGGCTTTCGCGGGCGCAGGCTTCGCTGCGGCATGACCGTGATCGCCGGCCTCAGTCTCGACCATCACGTAAACGCCGCGCGCTTCGTCCCTCTTGATCACCGGCAACGTCCCGCCGGCTGCCTGTAACAACGCCTGCAACTCCGCCTCAACAAACCGGTGTTGCTTATACGGATCGCGCACGTGGCCCAGCGGCGGTCCCATGTAAAGCGTGCCGCACGTCTGGCACTTCGAGAGCACGTCGTCACCGCGCAAGTGAATCTCCGCGGGCTCACCGGCGGTTCGCAACTGCTTCAAGTGACCGTTGCAGAGTTTTCCCTTTTCGTTCTTCTCGTTGCAGACGGTCTGTGCATTCGTGATTCGCTTGGGGACGGCGACGGTTTCAGTTGTCGACATGACGGAGCGCATTGTACACGAAATCCGTGTTATTAGTGTTTGCCGGTGGCCAGGTTTCAGAATCTCATCAGCCGCGTCTGGCGAAAATTACCGGCGCGAATGCGTCGTTGGACGATGCGTTTCGCGCACACACGTTTTACTGTCACTGCCGGCGCCGTGATCTTCAACGACAAACGTGAAGTGCTGCTTTTAAAACACCGCTTTCGCGCGGGCAGTGGTTGGGGTTTGCCGGGCGGCTTCATGGAACAAGGCGAACAACCAATCGACACGTTGCGTCGTGAGTTGCGGGAAGAGATCGGATTGGAAATCGAGGACGTTGAATTTTTCGCCGCGCGATCGTTCAGGAAACCGAAACAGGTCGAGGTGTTGTTTCGCGGTCGTGCGAATGTTGATGTCAAATCGCTGACGATTGAAGTTGAACGTGCCGAGTGGTTCGCGCTCGAGTCGTTACCGGAAGGTTTGCCGCGCGATCAAAGAGTTTACATCGAACGTGCTGCGCAAACCGGCTGAATTGATGTATGCTGCGCACCGAAATTTCCCCAGCCAAAACAGGAGAACCCGATGGTCGAGCTGATTCCTTCGCAAGATGCCTTGATGCAGATTCTGAAACGCACCGGCGCGTTTCGTGAGGGCCACTTTGTTTATCCAAACGGAAAGCACTCGCCGCACTACTTCCAAATGCCGCTCGCGTTTCGTTATTACGACACGGCGCGCGTGCTGGCCGTGGCGCTGAGCCGAAAGTTTCGACTCGAAAAGGACATCTCGAGCCAGCTACCGAAAGTGTCGATTATCAGTCCGAGTTCGGGAGGCATACCAGTGGCGTTTGGCGTGCGCGACGCGCTCAACGCCGAACAGATTTACTGGGCTGAGCAGGAGCATGGCGAGCGGCAGTTTCGGCAGTATGTGAATCAGGGTGAAGTTAATCCGTGCATCATCGTTGACGACATCATCCGCAGCGGACACGCGATTGAAGAGACAGTTCAGCTCGTGAAGTCGCTCGGCGCGAGAATCATCGGCTGCGGCGCCATCGTGCGCTTCGACACCGCGCCTGATGAAGTTGAAGGCGTGCCGATCAAATCTTTGATCGACTTCGATGTCAGGATGTACGAAGGCGATCAGGAGTGCACGGAATGTAAGGAAGGCGTCACGACTGAACACGTCCGCTTTTAATATCCGCGGCTAGATTTCATGCCTATTTGCGAGCGCCTTGTCCATCGTGACCTCATCCACGTATTCGAGGTCGCTTCCCACCGGCATTCCCATTGCTATTCGTGTGACGCGTATTCCCAGTGGTTTGAGTAGACGACTGATGTAGTTTGCGGTGGCTTCGCCTTCGGTGGTGGGATTGGTGGCGAGTATGACCTCACTTACGGCCACGCCGTCGTTGTTCTCCGGTTTCAGGCGCGGCAACAAGTTCGCCAACTGGAGTTCGCTTGGTCCAATGTGGCGAATCGGCGAGAGACTCCCGTGCAGCACGTGATAGACGCCTTTGAAGCTGCGCGTCTTCTCTACCGCCACGAGACTGTGCGGCTCTTCCACCACACAGATCACTGAATGATCGCGCGTCGGTGAAGCGCAGAAGCGACACGGATCGACTTCGGTGAGGTTGTTGCAAACGGAACAAAGGACGATCTTCTCTTTTACTTCTCGCAGCGCGCCGATCAGTCGCTCGAGATCAGCTTCAGGCGCGCGCATGATGTAAAACGCCAGCCGCTGCGCTGACTTGTGGCCAATGCTCGGCAGGCGCTTTAGTTCGTCGATGAGCTTCGTGACTGGTTCGGCGTATTCCAACATCGCGGATCGTTATCCACCAAACAAGCCGCCCAGTCCCGGCGGCAACATGCCACCCAGCTTGCCCTTCATCGCTTCATCAACTTTCCGGTTACCTTCGTTGATCGCGGCGAGGATCATGTCCTGAAGCATCTCGACGTCGCCGTCTTTCACGGCTTCGGGATCGATTTTGAGCGCCACGATTTCGTGATTGCCTTTCATCTGCACCGTGACGACGCCGCCACCCGCTGTCGCATCCACGCGCAGTTCTTCCATCTCTTTCTGCATCTTCTGCTGCATGTTCTGCGCCTGCTTCATCATCTGTTCGATGTTAAATCCACCCGGAAATTTCATCACTGCACCTCGCTGCGAAAAGTTTGAGTCATCCTAGCATTTCATACACAGATTCTAAAAATCAGTGTAATCTGCGTAATCTGTGGCCACAGACGAGACTCAAGTCGACCGAATTTTAGAAGCGCGCGTCAACCTCTACTACGATCTGCGACCGGGTACGACGTCGCCCGCGCCGCTGCTGATCGCGCTGCACGGTTACGGCGCGAACAAGCGTTACATGATGCGCGAGGCGCAACTCATGGCGCCCGAGCATTTCGCGATCGCGGCGTTGCAGGGATTTCATCAACACATCAAAGAGCCACGTGAAGCTGGTGGTCCATTGCGCTTCGGTTTCGGTTGGTTAACGAACTTTCGCAGCGAAGAGTCGGTCGCGCTCCATCACCGATCGCTTCTCAATCTCATCGATATTTTGAGTGACGAAGGCATTGCTGATCCTGCTCGCGTGTATCTTCTCGGCTTTTCGCAATCGTGCGCGCTGAACTATCGCTTTGCGTTCACGCATCCGGAACGGCTGCGTGTTGTGATTGGGATCTGCGGCGGCATTCCGGGCGATTGGGAAACCAGTCCGGCATATCATCACGCCGACATCGATGTGTTCCATCTCGCCGGCACGCGCGACGAATTCTATTCACCGGAACGCGTGCGCGATTACGAACGCCAACTGAAAACACGCGCGCGCACCGTTAAGTTCAAGTCGTATGACGCGACGCACGAGATCGTCCCCGACATGCGCTCAGATGTTGCTGAATGGTTAACGAGCCATCCACAGATTACGCAGAATCTGTGAAATCTGTGGATGGCTTTGAAGATCCTGCGCCCATGAACACTGAAACCACTACAACCTCGCCGACCGTCTCGGAACTCGAGCGTGATGTTCAAGCGCGTAGTGCCGTCTTCAAAAAAGAGCTCGGACTGTTCGATCTCGTGCTGACTCAGGTGGTGTTTGTCGTCGGCACATTCTGGGTCGGATGGGCCGCGCGTTTGGGTGGTGAGCAAAATGTTTTCTGGATAATGGCCATCGTCACGTTCTACGTACCGCTGGCCGTCGCGGTGATCTTTCTCAATCGCCTGATGCCCTACGAAGGCGGGCTTTATCAGTGGTCCAAGCTCGCTTTCAACGATTTCGTCGCGTTCATGGGCGGTTGGAACCTCTGGGTTTTCGCGATCACGATCCTTGCCGGCACCGGCCTCGTCGTGACCACAAACTTTTCCTACGCCATTGGCCCATCAGCCGCCTGGATCAGAGACAGCCGAATAATGATCATGCTGATCAGCTTCTTCCTCGTGTCCGCGATGGTTGTCGCCGCGACGCGGGGTCTCGCGCTCGGCAAGTGGGTCCACAATGTCGGCGGCGTCGTGCACATGCTCACGTTTGCGACGTTGATCTTGTTGCCTCTCTTCGCGCTCTCGCACGCGCTTGGCGGCGCCTACGAACCCTTCGCGATCAAGTTTCCAACCTTCTCTGAATACAACGTCAACGTCGGCAGCAAACTCGCACTCGGCGCTCTGACCGGATTTGAGTACATCGCGATCGCAGCCGGCGAAACACGCTCACCCGCGCGGAACATCGCGCGTTCCGTGGTGATCTCGGCGCCCATCATCGCGTTGATGTTCATCCTCGGCACCAGTTCAGTGGTCGCATTTATCCCGCGCGATCACATCGACGTGATTGGACCAATTCCGCAGGTGCTTTCAATCGGCTTTGGTTCACTCGGCTGGGTTGGATTAATCGGATCGATCGCGATTCTCGGCATCGCTGTTCGCACCATCGCGCTCATGAGCATCTATTTCATCGGCAACACGCGACTGCCGATGGTCGCGGGTTGGGATCGATTGTTACCCTCATGGTTCAGTCGTCTGCACGAGAAATACAAGACGCCCGTCAACTCGATCCTATTCGTCGGCATCGTGACGTTGGTCATCGGTGTGGCGAGCTTAAACGGAGTACACGCGCACGAAGCGTTTCAGCTGATCGACAACGCCGGCGGCGTCTTTTACGCCCTGACATACCTCGTCCTGTTTGCGATTCCGCTCTTTGGCATGAAGGCGCTGGGCGTGAAAGCGCCGTGGTGGCTGAAGCTCGCGTGCGCGTCAGGCTTCATCGTTACGCTGATCTACATCCGTTATTCGATCGTTCCCATCACGAACGTGGAAGACCTTCGGTCGTTCGCTTTGAAGATCATCATCACCGTCGTGATCGGGAACATCATCGGCGTCCTGATCTATGTCGTCCGAAAACAAAAGTAAGACGCTCGCGGTCGTTAACTGTGCGCAGCTTGTGACGCTGGCTGGACCGGCGCGGCCACGTGTTGGCCCGGAGTTACGCGAGCTGGGCATCATCGCGAATGGTGGAATGTTTGTTCGCGACGGATTGATCGAGCGTGTCGGCACGAGCGACGAGATCGAGACGATGCTCGAGAGGGATACGGAAGTCGTTGACGCGCTTGGTCACGTTGTTTTGCCTGGCTTTGTAGACGCGCATACGCATCCTGTTTTTGGCGGCACGCGCGTCGAGGAGTTTGAAGAACGCAGCAAAGGCGCGACGTACGAA
>DATNDM010000438.1:0-6830 GCA_035553235.1 Pyrinomonadaceae bacterium
TCCGAGTGCTTGTTTGTCGGTTTCGAAAATGTCGGCCGCGTGCTGCATCATGCGTGCGCGGTCGGACATGGGCGTTTGGCGATAAGTGCGAAAGGTATCGGCGGCGAGCTGGAGTTTTTCTTCGATCTGCGCCGCCGTGAGCGCCTCAAAAGTTTCTAAAGTTTCACCCGTGGTCGGATTGATTGATGCTATTGCCATGAGTTTAGTAAACGACTTTTCACGCAAAGGCGCAAAGGAGCGCAAAGGTTATCAAATTCATCTTTGCATCTTTGCGCCTTTGCGCGAAAAAAGCGAAACTTGAGTCGATGGCTGAGAAACCGCAACTTGACCGTTTCGGCGTGGCTGCAGCGCTCCAGGAGATAGCGCAGTTGATGGATTTGAAAGGCGGCCAGTTTCGCTTCAAAGCCAAAGCCTACAACGCCGGCGCGCGCGCGATTCAAGGCGTCGCCGATCTCGATCGGCTCGTCAAGGAAGATCGTCTCACGACACTGCCACGCATCGGCGACGCACTCGCCTCGCAGATCAAGCAACTTTACTTAACAGGCGAATCTTCAGTCCTGAACGGCCTGCGCCAGGAATTTCCCAAAGGCGTCATCGAGCTTTCATCAGTACCAGGATTGAGCGTCGAAAAGATCAAACAACTCGACGAAGCCGGCATCAGCTCGATCGCGCAACTGAAAGCCGCCGCTGAAAACGGCCGTCTCGAAACACTGAAGGGTTTCGGACCGAAGACCGCGCAACGGCTGCTGACCGCACTCGCAACTCCGGTGCAGAAACCGAAGCGTCGCCTGCATTTGCACCAGGCGTGGAACACCGCGGATCAGTGTGTCGAATTTCTGAAAGCGATCGACGGTGTGGTTGACGTCGGTGTCGCTGGTTCTTTGCGACGTTGGGAAGAGACGATCGGCGTTATCGACGTCGTGGCGAGCGCGAAAGATCCGGAGGCAGTTGTTGAGAAGTTTCGGGAGTTTCCATTGATCCTGTCGAGCCAGGTTGATGATGCAAACACGTGCGTCGCGCATTTTGCCGATGGCGCACAGGTCTGGCTGACTGTCGTGCCGCCAGAAGAGTTTGGCATCACGTTGTTCGTCAAGACCGGCTCGCAGTCGCATATCGAAAAGATCAAAGATTACGCCGAGAAGAAGAAGGTCAACTTCGCGCGTCTGCCACGCACCGAAGAGCAGTTGTACAAACGCCTCGGCATGGCTTACATCGCGCCCGAGTTGCGTGAGGACGAAGGCGAGATCGAAGCCGCACTCGCGAGTAAGCTTCCTAAAGATCTCGTCACCGAGGCCGACATCAAAGGCATCGTCCACGCTCACACGACCTATTCCGACGGCATCCACACGCTCGAAGCGATGGTGCGCGGCGCCGAAGAAATGGGCATGAAGTACATCACCATCACCGATCACTCGCCGACCGCGATCTACGCAAACGGTTTGAAGGTCGATCGTTTGAAGCGGCAGTGGGACGAGATTGACGAAGTGCAGGAAAAGGTGTCGATCAAGATCCTGCGCGGTACCGAGTCAGACATCATTGCGAGCGGCAAGCTCGATTATCCTGATTCCATTCTGGAAAAGATGGACGTGATCGTCGCGAGCATTCATGCGCGTTACAAGATGGACAAGGAGAAGATGACGGAGCGCATCACGACTGCGATGCGCGAACCGGTGTTCAAGATTTGGGGACACGGACTTGGCCGAATCCTGCAACGCCGGCCGCCATTTGAGTGTGACGTCGAGCACATTCTCGACGTGATTGCGGAGTCGCGCGCCGCCATCGAGATCAACGGGGATCCATATCGTCTCGACCTCGAGCCACGTTGGCTGCGTGAGGCGCGCAAGCGGAAAATCAAATTCGTCGTGTCGACAGACGCGCACTCAGTCAAGGCAATGAACAACGTCAAATACGGCGTCGCGATGGCGCGTCGTGGCTGGGTTACGCGCAAAGAAGTCCTCAATACGCTGAACGCCACGGCCTTTGCGAAAGCCGTCAAACCAATTTAGAGCCATCCACAGATTACACGGATAATTAAAATCATCTGTGTAATCTGTGGCGGGTTTTATTCGCGTCGCAGGTGGGCGGCAGGTTCGGGTTCTTTGTTTCGTAGTCTTTGATTTCCTCTTCGAATTTGATCTTGGCCTTTTCACGCTCGTCGTCGCCGAACAACTGCGCCGTGCCGGCTTCCTGACTAACGCGAGCACGTAACTTTCGCGCCGCGTTCATAATCTTCTCGCGCAAGTCGCGATCTAAATCAATGATGTAGACCGCCGTCGTCTTGCGTGACGGAACGAGTGTGCGAAAGGGAATCCCTGCGCGTTCCAGTTCGTTTGTAAGCGCCACGAGATTCCGTGCGCGCGGTCGGAACGTGTAGAGATCAATTGTGCCGCCCACTCTAGGATGAAAATAGATCACGTATTTCTGCTTCGCATCGCGTCCCATGCGCGAGAGCACGTAACGCAGCGTCGTTTCATCGCCTTTCACTCGCAGCAACACCGACGGTTCCGCGCCATCACTCCACGAACCGAGCGCACGAAACGCAGTGATCCGTGTGCGCACCACGCAACCAAGATTCACCGCCTTGTTGAGTAGCTTCGTTTCTTCTTCCGACTTCATCCCCGCGATCGCCTGCTCGAGTTTCAAGTCGGTGTTCGTGTTGGGACTGACGAAGCCGTAGTTAAAAGACTTCTGGTCCGGCTGGGCGGATACGAGTGTGGCCCAACTGAGGACCAGAACGACTAAAAATGATCGTGACGCAAAGAATCGATGTGTCATAGAATGAGCCAACCTTAATCCTCATCAAGGAGACAAATCAATGCGACCAAGAACCCTCACCGAGCTCGCCAATAATCCTGATCTGATCTCAGGCGTTTACAACTACTGCGATCGTTGGTGTGAGCGGTGTCCTTTAACCTCACGTTGTCTGGTCTATGCGACCGAACAGGAAGACAACGATTCACCTCGAAACCGAGATATTCGCAACGAGGCATTCTGGCGGAAGCTCACTGCGATTTTTCAGGAAACGCGCGAGCTGATCGTCGTGTGGGCCGCGGAAGCGGGAGTCGATCTCAACCGAACCTCGGAGGACGACGATTCTCGTGCGAAAAGAAAGCGACAACTCGTCGACAATCATCCTTTGACGAAAGCCGGAAAGAAATATGCGAACGCGGTAAGCGATTGGTTTCGCGAGTTTGACCAGACAATGGAACTCTGCGAGCTCGAAGATGCGCGCGAAGTCATTCAGTGGTATCAGTATCAAATTGCAGTGAAGACGATGCGCGCGCTTTCGGGCCGTAAGGAAGAGTTGGAAGAAGATCTGGAAATCACGGATTTTCCCAAGGATTCTGACGGATCCGCGAAAGTGGCGTTGATTGGAATTGATCGTTCGATTGCGGCGTGGCGGATGATGCAATTATCGTTGCCGGACCGCGTTGAATCGATTGTGCCGCTGATTTTGCAGCTTGAGCGTTTGCGGCTGCGCATTGAAAAGAGTTTTCCACAGGCACGTGATTTTATTAGACCGGGGTTTGATTAGCCGCGGCTTGAACGGATGAAAAGGGGGTTAGTTGTGATGGCTGAATGCCTGTTTTGTCGAATTGTGTCTGGTGAACTGCCGGCAACGATTGTTTACGAAGACGATAATTCAGTCGCCTTTCTCGATCATCGTCCGTTGTTTCCCGGTCACACGCTGTTAGTGCCGCGTGAACACGTTGAAACGCTCGGCGAGTTACCAGCAAAAATCGTCGGACCTTATTTCGAAGTAGCGCAACTGTTGTCGCGTGCGGTTGAATCAGCGATGGACGCGGAAGGAACTTTTGTGGCGATGAATAATCGAGTTAGTCAAAGTGTTCCTCACTTGCATGTTCACATTGTGCCGCGTCGAAAAAAAGATGGTTTGAAAGGTTTTTTCTGGCCGCGCACAAAATACAAAGTTGATGAAGAAATGGAAGAAGTGAAGAAGAAAATCACGACTGCGTTGAAGAAAATCAAAGCGCAAGAATAATTTTTCAATTCACACAAAATAAAACACTCAAAAATTTGATCTAAAAACAGCCTGGGAGTATAAAGCACGTGTCGCGAGGGTTACGGCCTTCGAGACGGAGAAAGGGACGGCAATCGGGTGGTGACACTCGAGCGAGAGAAGAGACAGGCGGCTGTTAATTCTAGTGACGCCCTAATCCGAACCGAAAGGTTCAGCTAGAGAAGGTTGCGAGACTTTCTCGAGCCATTCGAATAAAAACGAATGGCACCCGGAGGCAAGGACCCGCCGAAGGGAGCGAAGCAGCTCGACGCAAGTTGAGCTTCGTTGCCGGAACGTAACCGGCGGTGGAGGAAAAGCCACCACAACAAAAACCTAACGGCACCGCGCTCGCAAGAGTGCGTGGATTGTGAAAACGATTCTAGTGCTGACCGGTGATTAGCTGACCGCCAGTTGATCGTCGGGATACAAATTGGCGACTCGAGCGTGTACATGCTCATGTTGCCGTCCTGATTGGGAGCTTCGGTTCTCTTTTAGGAAAACGGATTGCGCTGCTTTCAGCTTGCTGGGGGCAGCGCATTTCGTTTTTAAAGTTTTTCTGATCTGCGCTCTATTCGCGTTCATCGGGTAGTGCCCTCGTTTGAGAGATTTCTCTGTGCAACCTCCGTGTTCTCTGTGTCTCCGCGGTGATTTCCAGCCAGGTCTCCATCGTTCCTCGGCGCGGCTACTTTTTTCGTTGTTGCCGTGATAGATTACCCGCCATCCAAAAACGCAGAGAGTTTCTCCCCGTTAACTGGTCCTACGATTAAGGAGGATTTGATTCAGATGTCTGAAGCACGATTGCAGGAAACTCACGATCCCAAACCCGGCTCCTTTTGCTGGGTTGAGCTCGGCACTACCGATAACGAAGCTGCAAAAAATTTTTACACCCAACTGCTTGGTTGGGAAGCTCAAGATCACCCGATGGGCCCAGACAGTGTCTACACGATACTCCTACTGAACGGCAAAGACGTTGGCGGTCTCTACAAGTTGACGCCTGACATGCAATCCAACGGCGTGCCGCCGCACTGGATGAGCTACGTCGCCACCGCCAACGCAGACGAGACAACGGAAAAAGCAAAAGCCGCGGGTGCGACCGTGATGAATGGTCCATTCGACGTCGCTACCCTCGGACGTATGTCGGTCCTGAAAGATCCGACCGGAGCGGTTTTTTCGATCTGGCAATCAAGGGACAACAAAGGTTCCGCAGCCTGGGGCGTACCCAACGCTCCCGTCTGGAATGAACTCGGCACTACGGACACGCAAAAGGCCGGAGAGTTTTATTCCAACGTGTTTGGCTGGACCAAACAAATGTTTCCTGGCCCGATGGAATACACGGTTTTCAATAACGACGACAAAGGCGTCGGCGGCATGTATCAGATCACGCCCGAGATGGGACCGATTCCGCCGCACTGGATGGTTTACTTTGCTGTCGAGGATTGTGACGCCACGGTCCAAAAGGCAGGTGAGCTTGGTGCCCACGTCATAAAACCGGCTGAAGACATCCCGGGTGTCGGACGTTTCGCGATTCTGGCCGATCCGCAGGGCGCGGCGTTCGCTCTGCTCAAACCGCAGCCAGCCCAGTAATTTTATTGATTTCTCTGCGCAATCTCTGCGTACTCTGCGTCTCAGTGGTTAACTAATTCACCGCAATAACTCACCGCAGAGAACGCAGGGGTTGCGCAGAGAAGAGCGATGGAAAGAAGCACGAACAGCGCAAGGGATTTCCTATCCAATTCGCGCTGTTTGTGCTTTTTTATGGATATAGATCTAAAGCATGAAAGCGCGTCTGGTTTGGTTAGTGTTGTGCGGAATCTGGGGCTCGACGTGGCTCTTTATCAAGCTCGGTCTTGAGGATCTGCCTCCACTCACTTTCGCCGGCATCAGGTTCGTTATTTCCTGCGCGATCATCCTGACGATTATTCGCATTCGCGGACTGCAACTGCCACGTGCCCGCGCAGACTGGCTCCTGCTCGCCGTCACCGGCATCCTGTCGTTCGGCTTGAACTACGGTCTCGTGTTTTGGGGCGAGCAGCACATCTCTTCCGGACTCGCTGCACTGTTGCAAGCAACGCTGCCCGCGTTCGGACTCGTCTTCGCACACTTCCACTTACCAGCAGAACGTTTGAGCTGGACCAGGATCGGGGGCGTTATTCTTGGTGTGTGCGGTGTTGCAGTTGTATTTTCAAACCAGCTTGCAGTAGCAGGACGCCAGGCGTTAGCGGGTTGCGTCGCACTGATTCTGAGCGCCGCATTCGCGGCTTATTCGAATGTCCTCGTCAAAGCGTACGGCAAGAAAATCAACCCTGCGATCATGGCTGCCGGTCAAATGTTCTTCGGCTTGTTACTACTGTTCGCTGTCGGCCTTCCCCTCGAAGGCAACCCGTTTGGCTTCCACTGGACACCGATAGCCCTCATCTCGCTGCTGTATCTGGCCGTGGTCGGGTCAGTAATCGCGTTTCTGCTGTACTACTGGCTCGTGCAAAACATGGACGTCACCAAATCAATGTTGATTGCGCTCGTGACCCCGGTCGTAGCCGTGATCCTCGGCATGATGGTGCTGAACGAAGAGTTCGGCTGGCGCACCCTCGCCGGCGGGGCCATGATCATGCTCGGCATCGCCATGATAGTTGTGCGTACACGCCAGCAGGCTGTGAAATCGGTGCAAATCCGTAGCTAAAACTTAAACTCGCGGATTTGCGCGGCGAGATAGGCCTCGATCGCGAATTCCACCAGCGGTGCTTCGTCCGGTGCATAGTATTCGGAGAGACGACGTAACTGGGTAATTTGAGGAGACAGCAACCAGAAGCCG
>DATNDM010000439.1:0-2755 GCA_035553235.1 Pyrinomonadaceae bacterium
GGTCGCTTAGTTTGAAACGATCGAGTAGCTGTGTGGCGCGCGCGGCTCGCGTGCGTGAATCGACGCCAAAGTATGCCCCGTGGAAGAGCAGGATCTCGCGCGCCGTCAGCGCGAAGTCGAGATTCGGACGTTGCCCGACTACGCCGATCAGTCGCTTCACCTCGACTTGTTGCGCCCACACGTCGTAATCGCCGATCCACACCTGCCCACCGGTGGGTCGCACGCGCGTGGTAAGAATGCCGACAGTCGTCGACTTGCCGGCGCCGTTTGGACCAAGCAGTCCGAAAATCTCTCCACCGCGAACATCGAGCGACAATCCATCCAGCGCGACGATCGCGCGCGCGGGCTGATTCTTGTTCCTGCGACGCGGTCCAAACCCGCCACCTGCGGCGAGTGGCGGCGGGGAGGTGTAAACTTTGCGAAGGTCTCGTGTGCGAATGCCGGCTAACATGGCCCCCCATTCTAGTCGAGCCTTGCGCTTTCGCAAGCGTTCTGACTCTTAGCCACAAAAAGGCACAAATGTTTAGAACTCTAATCTTCTGTGCTTTTGTGCCTTTTGTGATCTTAAGATCAACTCCCTGACATTTCGCACCTCCGGGCCTTCTGGCATCGTTCAGGAAATCGCGCTGCGGGATCTCAACCAGCTCAGTATATATTCAAGGCCCAGCATCAGGCTCACGATCAACACAGCGATAGCAATCGTAATCGCTCCGGGCGCAGCCACGACACCCCAAACGGCGCCCGCCAACACGATGAGTGGACGAATGAAAGTAAAAGGCCCGAAGATCAGTACGCTCGTGATGCTTCTGATGTCGACTGACGGCACCGCGCGGATAACGAACGTGATTAGAATGATGAGTGCGTAAGGTATGTACACCGTCAACATGCGTGCGCCGATCATTTCAAGCTTTGAAAACAGCGCGGCAGCATCGCTTGAGCTGACGAGCGCGAGCGTCGTAATCACACCGACGATCAGCACCGCGAGTTGTCCAAAGAGCGCACCGCGGACGAGCGCGCGCCGGAAGTAAGCGCCCTTCTTGATGAGGGCATTCCGGCCCGCTGCCTCTCTGTAGCCGATAAACGCGGAATCAACTGTAGCGAGGAGCCAGAGCAAACCAGCAATCATTCGATCTTTCCCAGCGACGCGATGCGGTTTCCCATGTTGCTTATGAAAGCGTCACGATATTTCGGGCGAATGCCGACCAGTGAATGAAAGACTCTTGGAATCGGCATGCGCCACAAGCGTGTGCCGTAGATCGCGGAGACAAACTCCGGCGCCGCACGTCTGGTCATTTCCAGTAGATAACGACTCTTGTGCGCGCGCACTGCGGAGAGCACGCCGTCGTGCCGCGCGAGTGGCTCGCGCATGCGCACGACGTGGAACAGCCACGACCCAAGCGGCGCCATCGGCGAGCTGTGAAAATCGAAATGAACGAACGCGCACGTTTCCGGACGGCAATGTTGTTGCAGCAGATAACTGAGATTCTCGCCGCGGAAGTGATGAAGAATGCCTGTTGAGATGAAAACTGTCGCGGGCTCCTTCAGTCGAAAAGCATTCGCGACCGCAAACTTGCAACGCAGGTTCTCGACCGCCGTCAGCCGCTGGGCCTCGTGAAGCAGCGCTATATTAAAATCGACACCCATCAACTCGACGTCGTCGCCAAGTGATCCGCTCGCGGCGAGCCAGCGAATCACGAAGCCGGTGCCGCAGCCGATGTCGACGATGCGAATCGGATTCTGCACGCCGCCGCGACGCAACGCATTCAGGATCGGTTTCAGTAACTCGGCAACGCGTTTGCCATGCTGAAACTCTTCCGACATCCGCTGCATTTCGCAATGTGAAGTGATGAGCATCTTGTCGACCGCCGCCGCGTCGAGCACGCCGTCTCGGTCAGGTATCTGCTGGACGATTCTGACAGCTTCGTGATTGCGCAGTTGTCTGAACTGGTCCAACACATCCGCTTTCTTGACTGGGTGACGCTGCAGCGTGACGGGATCAAACGACACGATCGCATCGGAGATCTCCGGTCCGTGACGTGTGATCGTAGCGAGACTCATTCAGTCTTCAATCTAAAGGTGTCGTAGGTTTTGCGCCGGGGACGACAACGCCGCCGCGATCTCCAGGCGTAACCGAACCGAAGCGCTCTGCGTAGACTTCCGGCAGCGGACGCGCGCGCGCCGGCGCCAGCCACAGTCGCAGCAGGTGTCGTTTGCGCTCGAACTCAGGGTAGTCTTCGAACGCAGTGCGGTCGTGAAGAATCGTGTGGTTGTGCACGAGTTGAATATCGCCCGGTTCGAGTTCCATCATCAAGTTAAGCTTTGGATCGTTTGCTAATTGGTCCAACAGATTGAGTGCGTCGATCTGTAATGGGCTGAGTGGCGGCACGCCGGGGAAGCGACGCGCCGATTCGATATATTGCCGCTGGTAAATTGCTGAAACTAAGCCGTCATGATAATTGAACACGGGAATGTTGAAGTACGGTTTGCCGCCTTTAGGGACTTCACCACGCCGGTCGGTCTCGATCGGCTGCAATAACACGTCGAGTAGATCCGGTCTGCGGCATCGCATCTCGTTGAAGATTGTCGTTGACGACACGAGGCTCGACAGTCCGCCAGACTTCGCTTTCTGCAAACACATCAACCCAACGACGTCACAGGAATCGGTGTGATGCGTTTGTCGTTCACGCGTCTGATAAATTCGCGTATTCGGATCACTGCTCGAGCGCCCCAAATCCCGCACATGGCCGAGCAAGTG